>NZ_JBHWBW010000131.1:0-9903 GCF_042735675.1 Kitasatospora sp. NPDC059571 | reverse complement strand
CGGGCCCGGGGGGGGGGGGGGGGGGCGCGCCCCGGGGGGCGCCCGCGACCGGGGGGGCCCGCCCGCCCCCCCCGGGGTTGCCCCCGCCCCCCGGCCGGTCGGCGGTCAGACGTTGAAGCGGAACTCCACCACGTCGCCGTCCTGCATGACGTACTCCTTGCCCTCGATGCGGGCCTTGCCCTTGCTGCGGGCCTCGGCGATGGAGCCGGTCTCGACCAGGTCGTGGAAGGAGATGACCTCGGCCTTGATGAAGCCCTTCTGGAAGTCGGTGTGGATGACACCGGCGGCCTCGGGGGCGGTGGCGCCCTTCTTGATCGTCCAGGCCCGGGTCTCCTTGGGGCCGGCGGTCAGGTAGGTCTGCAGGCCGAGGGTCTCGAAGCCGACCCGGGCGAGGGTGGCGAGGCCGGGCTCGTCCTGGCCCATCGACTGGAGCAGCTCCAGCGCCTCCTCGTCGTCCAGCTCGATCAGCTCGGACTCGATCTTGGCGTTGAGGAAGATCGCCTCGGCGGGGGCGACCAGGGCGCGCTGGGCGTCCTTGAAGTCCTCGTCGGCGAGCTCGTCCTCGTCCACGTTGAAGACGTAGAGGAAGGGCTTGGCCGTGAGCAGGTGGAGCTCGCGGATCGGGGCGGTGTCGAAGCCCGCCTCGAAGAGGGTCTTGCCGGTCTCCAGGATCGCCTGCGCGGCCTCGGCCGCGGCCAGCACCGGGGCGGTGTCCTTCTTGAGGCGCGCCTCCTTCTGCAGGCGCGGCAGGGCCTTCTCGACGCTCTGCAGGTCGGCGAGGATCAGCTCGGTGTGGATGGTCTCGATGTCGTCCTTGGGCGAGACCTTGCCGTCCACGTGCACCACGTCGGGGTCGGTGAAGGCGCGGACGACCTGGCAGATCGCGTCCGACTCGCGGATGTTGGCGAGGAACTTGTTGCCCAGTCCCTCACCCTCGCTGGCGCCGCGGACGATGCCCGCGATGTCGACGAAGTCGACCGTGGCGGGCAGGATCCGCGCCGAGCCGAAGATCTCGGCGAGCTTCGCCAGACGCGCGTCGGGGACGCCGACGACGCCCACGTTGGGCTCGATGGTGGCGAACGGGTAGTTGGCCGCCAGCACGTCGTTCTTGGTCAGGGCGTTGAACAGGGTCGACTTGCCGACGTTCGGCAGGCCGACGATTCCGATCGTGAGCGACATGAAGCGGTGTCCCGTGGGCTTGGAGGGCGTGGAGCGGCGCACCGGAGGCGGCCGATCCCCCAGTCTACGGGGCGCCGCCGCCCGGCCCGGCCGGGCTCCGCGACTGCGGTCCGCCACCGGGCCGCTGCTCCGTCCGGGGAGCGGGCGAACGGGGACACGACAGAACCTGCGGGAGGGAATTACACAGTGTGGCGATGATCTTACCGTACGTTGGACGGGTGGAGCAGAGCATCCGTACCCAGCCGCCCGGCCCCCGGCGGCGCCCGCCGTCGCGGGGCACCGACCGGGCCGTCGTCCCCGCGCCAGCCGCACCCGCCGACTCCCGGCTGCGGACGGCCTCCGGGGACGGCTCCCGGCCCCGGGCGCGGCTGCGCCTGCCGTGGCCGGGCCGCGACCGGGCCCGGACGGGCCGCCCCGCGCGGCTGACCGCGATCGGCACCGGCGTCGCGGCGGTGGCCGGCACCCTGCTGGCCGCCGGGCTGGACCGGCTGCTCTCCGGGGGCCTCGGCCTGCTGTTCGGGCTGGGCTACCTGGTGGTCTGCTTCCAGCTGGCCGTCCGGGTCCGCTTCCCCGACCTGCCGGCCGCACCGATCAGCGGGCCGATCGCCTTCGCGCTGGCGCTGCTGGTGGTCGGGCCGGTCACCGCGCCCGGGCTGACCGGCCAGCTGGTGGGCCTGGCCGGCGGGCTGGCCGTCCGGGCGGGCTGGCTCTTCACCGGCACCGGCCTCGCCGGGCTGATCTGCGCCGCCCGCTGGGTCGCCCAGCGCCGGCTGCGGCGCGCCCGCTGACCGCGGGCGACGCTCAGCCGGCCTTGGCCGCGGCCATCGCGGCCCCGACGATCCCGGCGTCGTTGCGCAGCTCCGCCGGGACGACCTCCGCCTCGCGCTCCTTGAGCAGCGGCAGGAACTTCTCGTGCTTGCGGCTGACCCCGCCGCCGACGATCACCAGCTGCGGGGAGAACAGCATCTCCACCACGTCGAGGTACTCGTCGACGCGCACCGCCCACTGCGCCCAGGAGAGCTCGTGCCGCTCCTTGGCCGCGGAGGAGGCGCGGCGCTCGGCGTCCTTGCCGCGCATCTCCAGGTGGCCGAGCTCGGTGTTGGGCACCAGGGCGCCGTCGACGAACAGGGCGCTGCCGATGCCGGTGCCGAAGGTGAGGACCAGCACCACCCCGCCGCGGCCGCGGCCCGCCCCGTAGGCGACCTCGGCGATCCCGGCGGCGTCCGCGTCGTTGACCAGGGTGGCCGGCAGGTCCAGCGCCTCGCGGAACAGGCCCTCGGCGTCCAGGCCGATCCAGTCCTTGTCGACGTTGGCGGCGGTGCGGGTGCGGCCGCCGACCACGACACCGGGGAAGGTCAGGCCGACCGACCCCTGGTGGTCGAAGTGGCGGACCACTTCGCAGACCGCCTCGACGACGGCGTTGGGCGAGGCCGGACGGGGGGTGAGCACCTTGAACCGCTCCTCGGCGAGCGCGCCGCGCGCGAGGTCGACCGGTGCGCCCTTGATCCCCGAGCCGCCGATGTCCACACCGAAAACCGTCGCCATTGCCGCGCCTCCGTTGTCCACAGCCTGTGCACAAACCTACGGGCGCCGGGCCGCCGCCGCCCGCTGTGTGCTACCCGGCGGCGGACAGCACGAAGCCCGGGCCGCGGTCGCGGCCCGGGCTCCGGGGCGGGTCAGAGCTTGCCGGCGGCCTCCGCGCGCAGGTCGCGGCGGAGCTCCTTGGGCAGCGAGAAGATCAGGTGCTCCTCGGCGGTCTTGACCGTCTCCACGTCGGCGTAGCCGCGGGCGGCGAGGAACTCCAGCACCCCGTCGACCAGCACCTCGGGCACCGAGGCGCCGCTGGTGAGGCCGACCGTGGTGACGCCCTCCAGCCAGGCCTCGTCGATCTCGTCGGCGAAGTCGACCAGGTGGGCCGCCTTGGCGCCGTACTCCAGGCCGACCTCGACCAAGCGCACCGAGTTCGAGGAGTTCTTGGAGCCGACGACGATCAGCAGGTCGGCCTCGGGGGCGAGCTGCTTCACCGCGACCTGGCGGTTCTGGGTGGCGTAGCAGATGTCGTCGCTGGGCGGCGAGACCAGCAGCGGGAAGCGCTTCTTGAGCTCGCCGACGGTGGCCATGGTCTCGTCCACCGACAGGGTGGTCTGGGAGAGCCAGACGACCTTGGACTCGTCGCGGACCTGCACATGGGCGACGTCCTCGGCACCGTCCACGAGGTGGATGCGGTCCGGGGCCTCGCCCATCGTGCCGATGACCTCCTCGTGGCCCTCGTGGCCGACGAGCAGGATGTCGTAGTCCTCCTCGGCGAAGCGGACGGCCTCCTTGTGCACCTTGGTGACCAGGGGGCAGGTGGCGTCGACCGTGGCGAGCTTGCCGGCCTTGGCCTCGTCGTGGACGGACGGGGCGACGCCGTGCGCCGAGAAGACCACGATCGAGCCCTCGGGCACCTCCTCCGTCTCGTCGACGAAGATCGCGCCCTTCTTCTCCAGGGTCTGCACGACGTACTTGTTGTGGACGATCTGCTTGCGGACGTAGATCGGCGCCCCGTACTGCTCCAGGGCCTTCTCCACGGCGATCACGGCGCGGTCGACGCCCGCGCAGTAGCCCCGGGGGGCGGCGAGCAGGACACGGCGCTGAGCAGTGGTGGACATGGCTCCATCGTACGGGCGGCCCGGCGGCGCGCCGACGCGACCGGCCCGGCGGCGGACGGCGGGCGGTGCTGGAATGGGCGGGTGGGCGATGCACGGGCGGAGACCGGGGACGGCGGCGGGCTGCGGCGCAGCCTGGGCGTACGGGACCTGCTGGTGTACGGGCTGCTGTTCATCGCGCCGATGGCGCCGGTCGGCGTGTTCGGCGTGCTGGACGCCAAGAGCCGCGGCGCGGTGGCGGCGGTGTACGTCGCGGCGACCGTGGCGATGGGCCTGACCGCGTTCAGCTATGCGCAGATGGTGCGGGCGGTGCCGCGCACCGGCTCGGTGTTCGCCTACGCGCGGGCCGGTCTGGGCGAGGTCCCGGGCTTCGTGGCCGGCTGGATGGTGCTGCTGGACTACCTGCTGATCCCGGCGGTGGCGTACCTGTTCTCGGGGATCGCGCTGCACTCGCTGGTGCCCGGGGTCTCGCGCTGGGTGTGGACGGTGCTGGCGGTGCTGCTCACCACCGGGCTGAACCTGGCCGGGGTGCGGCCGGCTGCGGTGGTCGGCCTCGCGGTGCTGGCGCTGGAGATCGCGGTGCTGGCGGTGTTCGTGGCGGCCGCGGTGGTGGCGCTGGCGCAGGGCGGCGCCACCCGGGGCTGGGCCACGCCGTTCACCGCGGTCGGCGAGTTCTCGCTGACCGCGGTGGTCTCCGCGGTGTCGGTGGCGGTGCTGTCGTTCCTGGGCTTCGACGCGGTGGCGACCTTCGTGGAGGAGGCGGTGGGGGCGTCCGCGGCGGTGGCCCGGGCGGTGCTGTGGTGCCTGGCGCTGGCCGGCGTGCTGTTCGTGCTCCAGACGTACCTGGCAGCGCTGCTGGAGCCGCTCTCGCCGCAGCGGCTGGCGGCGGACCCGGCGGCGCAGGGGTCGGCGTTCTACGACACGGTGGAGAGCGGCATCGGGCACTGGCTGCACGTGCTGGTCGCGGCCGCGAAGGCGGTGGGGGCGGCGTTCGCGGCGCTGGCCGGGGAGGCCGCGGCGGCGCGGCTGCTGTTCGCGATGGGCCGTGCGGGGCGGCTGCCGCGGATGCTCGGCGCGGTGGAGCAGCAGACCGCGGTGCCCCGGCGGGCGCTGCTGACCGCGGCCGCGGTGACGCTGGCCGCGGCGGCCTGGGCGGCGAGCCGCGACGACGGGCTGGACCGGCTGACCTCGGTGGTGAACGTCGGCGCGCTCACCGCGTTCGCCCTGCTGCACGCGTCGGTGATCGGCTGGTACGCCGTGCGGCAGCACTCGCAGCACTGGCTGCGGCACGTCGTGGTGCCCGTCCTCGGCATCGCCGTGATCGTGGCCGTGCTGGTCGAGGCGGCGGGCAGTGCGCAGCTGGTGGGCGCCGTCTGGCTGGCGGCCGGGCTGCTGGTGCTGGCCGTCAACGGGGCGGGCGTCCGAGGGCGGCGCTAGATTCTGCGGCATGGCGAACAGCAGCTCCCCCGAGTCCCCGGTCCCGGTCGGCAAGGTGTCGGCGCTGATCGGCGGCTGGATCGACCGGCTGGGCGAGATCTGGGTCGAGGGGCAGATCGCGCAGCTGAACCGGCGGCCGGGCGCGGGCATGGTGTTCCTGACGCTGCGGGACGCGGAGCGCGACGTGTCGCTGACCGTGACCTGCTTCCGGTCGGTGTTCGAGCAGGTCGCGGACGTGGTGCAGGAGGGCTCGCGGGTCGTGCTGCACGCGCGGCCCGAGTGGTACACCGCGCGCGGCACGCTGTCGCTGCGGGCCTCGGAGATCCGCATGGTGGGCCTCGGCGAGCTACTGGCCCGGCTGGAGCAGCTGAAGCGGCGGCTCGGCGCGGAGGGCCTGTTCGACGCGGAGCGCAAGCGGTCGCTGCCGTTCCTGCCGCACTGCGTGGGCCTGGTGACCGGCCGCGGCTCGGCCGCCGAGCGGGATGTGCTGGAGAACGCCCGGCGGCGCTGGCCCGCCGTCCGCTTCGAGGTGCGCAACGTGCTGGTGCAGGGGCAGAGCGCGGCGGGGCAGGTCGCCGCCGCCGTCCGCGAGCTCGACGAGCACCCCGAGGTCGACGTGATCATCGTGGCGCGCGGCGGCGGCAGTGTGGAGGACCTGCTGCCGTTCTCCTCCGAGGAGCTGGTGCGCACGGTGGCGCAGGCCCGCACCCCGGTGGTGAGCGCGATCGGCCACGAGCCGGACCAGCCGCTGCTGGACTACGTGGCCGACATGCGGGCCTCCACGCCCACCGACGCGGCCAAGCGGGTGGTGCCGGACGTCGGCGAGGAGCTCGCCCGGGTGCACCAGCTGCGCGACCGCGCCCGGCGGCACATGGTGGGCCGCATCGAGCGGGAGCTGGCGGGCCTGGCGGGGGTGTGCAGCCGACCGGTGCTGGCGGCGCCGCGGCAGCAGCTGGTGGACGGCCGGGCGGCGGAGGTGACCGGGCTGCTGCAGCGGGCGCGGCGGGTGGTCGGGCACCGGCTGGACCACGCCCAGTCCGACCTCGGGCATGCGCTGGCGCGGGTGGTGGCGCTGTCGCCGCTGGCCACCCTGGAGCGCGGGTACGCGGTGCTGCAGCGGGCGGACGGCGCGGTGGTGACGGATCCGGCGCAGGTGGCGGCCGGCGAGGCCCTGCACGCCCGGGTCGCCGAGGGGGGCTTCGAGGTGACGGTCCGTCCGGACGGCGGGTAGGCCCGGCCCTGCGGGTCCGGCCGGCCGCGGCGCACCGCGGGCGGGGCTCAGTCGGAGCCGATCCGGGGGCAGGGGTCGGCCGGCCGGCTCATCGACTCCTGGACGAGGGCGTTCCACTCGCGGCTGAGGTCGGCGAGTTCGGCCTGGGCGCGGTCGGCGGCCTCGTGGGCGTGCCGCAGCTCGCGGTGGACGGCCTCCAGCAGCCGGATCAGGGCGTCGGCGCCCAGCTGCGGCGGCTGCGCCGGGGGCAGTGCGGCGGCCTGGCGCGCGGCCAGCTCGTCCTGACGGCGGGTCCGCTCCTCGGCGTCGCGCATCCAGCGCCGCATCCGGGCCAGCGCGATCTCCGTGGTGACCAGTGCGATCACCGCCAGGCAGCCGAGCACCGGGACCCACTGGGTGTCGTAGGTGCCCGCGACGATCAGGGCGACCCCGCCGACCGCCCCCGCCGCTCTGACGGCGTCGGCCGCCGCAGGCGAGATTCTCCGCATACCGGCCTCACCTCTGCGTGTGCATGGTGCCTCACCCGTGCCCCGATTCCGGTGGAAAAGGGCCGCGCTCACTTTCCCGTTGCAGGCCGATCCCCTGCGCGATGGTGGCGAGGAGGAATTTCCGGATCATGGGATGGGTGACACCCCAGGCGTCCAATGCTTCCTCGGGAGTGATGGGTGAGCGTACTCCCGTCGAAAGATCATTGGCGGAATCCTCGGAAATTACCCCGCCGCGCACCAGCAACTCGTGCAGCCCGAGGTGCACGACCTGCGCGATTCTCTCGAATTGCGAGGGCCTCGGCAGGGTCTCGCCGCGCAGCATGCGCCCGACCGCCGAGGCGCTCATGCCGGTGTCCCTGGCGAGGGCGAGCCGGCCGCCCGCACCCGGTCTGAGGTCGTATCCGGCGCGCTGCGCGGCCTCGTGCACCACGGCCCCGAAGCGCTGGGCCGGAGTGGTCTGCGAGTCGGTGCCCTCAGTCGGCTGCATGGCGGGCAGATTAGCGCGTGTCATGCCCACCGACCAGGCGCTTGCATGAGTGCAAGCGAACGCCCGGTAACGGCACCCCGAAATAAAGGGCCGATCGAGCACCCCGACACCGGAATCCGGGAATCGCTTGCACGCATGCATGCCCACTCGTATCGTGGCGGGACCTACTCCCCCGGAGGTCCGGCATGGATGGGACACCACTTCTGATCGAAGCCGCCAAGGCGGGCGACCCCGACGCGTGGGCCGAGTTGTACCGCCGTTATCGAGGACCCGTCCTCGCGTTCCTGACCAGGCGCACCGGGAATCGCGCACTCGCCGAGGACCTCACCCAGGACACCTTTGTCCGCGCAATGGCCTGCATTGGCGGCTACCGCTGGACGGGCAAGGACATGGGGGCCTGGATAATCACCATCGCCCGCAACATCATGTTCGACCACGACAAACGCCGCGCCACCCGCAGCGAGTCCACGGTGGCCGCGGTCGACGATTCCGACGCCGGAATCTGCGTCGAGGACCTGGCGCTCTCCGCGGTCGAGGCGCAGCGGATCTGCTCGGCACTGTCCACGCTGACCGAGCGCCAGCGGGCCGCCCTGACGCTGCGCTACCTGGACGACCTGAGCTCGCGCGAGGTCGCGGCCGCGATCGGCATCCGGGTGGGCGCGCTGAAGACGCTCACCTACCGGGCCCGCAGCAACCTGCGCCGCACGCTGGAGCACCCGCGGCACACCGGCCGCCGCCCCGCCCGGCTCGCCGGCCCCCGCTGAGCGGTCTGCGCCGAAAGGCCTGCGGCGAACGGCCGCTGACGCACCGTCCGGCTCAGTCGACCAGGAGCCGGGTGCGGGAGAGCGGGATCGCGTGGTCCGCGAAGCCGAGACTGCGGTAGAGGTCCGAGCCCCCGGCGGTCGCGTGCAGGTCCACCCGGGTCACCCGCTGCCCGTCGAACCACTCCAGCAGGGCCGCCGTGCAGGCCCGCGCGAGGCCGCGCCGCCGCTGCCCCGGGTCGGTGCAGACGTTGAAGACGAAGCCGAACCGCCCGTCCGGGTGGCCCGGCGCGGGCAGCCGGTGCTCCAGGGTGCCGACCGCGCAGGAGGCCAGCCGCCCCGGCCGGCCGGGGTCGTCCACCACGAAGGCCTGCAGGGTGCGTCCGGGCGCGGCCAGGCGCTCACGCAGCACCGCCTCGGCGGTGTCCCGCCAGCCGCCGGGCCCGTCGGCGCCGGCCGCCGCGGCCGACCCCATCGCCTCGAACATCAGGGCGCGCAGCCGGACGAGTTCGGGCGCGTCGGCCGGCGTCGCGGGCCGCACCGCGGGCCCGGTCGGCGGCTGGACGGGTGCGGCGGAGGTCGTCATGCGCGGAGGCTACCGAGCCGGTCCACGGCCGGGCACCCGGTTTTGTCCGCCGCACCGCCTACGCTGGCGCCATGGCAGATCAGGAGCAGGCGGGCCCCGCGGCCCCGGCGGGCCCGGCCGACGACGACGGCCTCGGGTACGAGCAGGCGCGCGACGCCCTGCTGGAGGTCGTCCGGCGGCTGGAGACCGGCGGCACGCCGCTGGAGGAGTCCCTGGCGCTGTGGGAGCGCGGCGAGCAGCTGGCCAAGGTGTGCCAGCGCTGGCTGGACGGCGCCCGCGCCCGGCTGGACGCGGCCCTGGCCGCCGAGGAGGAGTCCGGCGGGCGGTGAACCCCCGCACCCGGCGCGGGAAGTGACCTGTATCACCCCGACCGAGGGAATAGTTTAAGATTCATCTACTGTTGGGATCCCGTGGACGGCAACTCCGGCCGCCCGGCACCGCTCACGCTTCCCACGGGATGGATCTCCTCATGACCCTGGCACTCGACACCGCCGCCCAGGACCTGCTCTTCCGCGAGGCCCGCACGGCCAACACCTTCACCGACGAGCCGGTCAGCGACGAGCAGGTCCAGGCCATCTACGACCTGGTCAAGTTCGGTCCGACCGCGTTCAACCAGCAGCCGCTGCGCATCGTCCTGGTCCGCTCGGACGAGGGCCGCGAGCGCCTGCTGAAGCACATGGCCGAGGGCAACCGCGCCAAGACCGCCACCGCCCCGCTGGTCGCCATCCTCGCCCAGGACAACGAGTTCCACGAGGAGCTGCCGAGCCAGCTCCCGCACTTCCCGCAGGCGAAGGACATGTTCTTCTCCGAGCGCCCCGTCCGCGAGGCCTCCGCCACGCTGAACGGCGCCCTGCAGGCCGGCTACTTCATCATCGGCGTGCGCGCCGCCGGCCTGGCCGCCGGCCCGATGACCGGCTTCGACGCCGCGGGCCTGAACAAGGAGTTCTTCGGCGACGGCGAGCACTCGGTGCTGGCCGTGGTGAACATCGGCAAGCCGGGCGAGAGCGCCTGGTTCGACCGCTCCCCGCGCCTGGCCTACGACCAGGTCGTCACCACCGTCTGACCCGCGCCGCCGCCCGCGGGCGG
>NZ_JBHWBW010000130.1:0-17962 GCF_042735675.1 Kitasatospora sp. NPDC059571 | reverse complement strand
CCCGGCCCACCCCCCGCCCGCCCCCGGCCCCCCCGCCCCTTCGGGGGGGGGGGGGGCTGGGCGCCCCCGGGCGTGTGTGGGCGCGGGCCCCGCCACCCCCCGGGGGGCCGGGCCCGTCGGACGCATGTCCGGATAAAGACGGAATGTACCCCGACACAGGGTGATCAAGCCGCTCGTACGAGTGACATCGCTCAAGGATTGCCGCGATCTGCCGAGGGGAGGATCTTCGACGTGAGGGCACCGGTCGGCACACGAGGAAGGAGTCGGGGCCGGGGGATCAGGGAGGGGCGTCCGGTCGGGGAAGCCGGGCGCGGCAGTGGGGGAAGGGGGCGGGGCGACACCGTCCGGGCTCGGGGTGGCCGGTGTCGTACCGCGGGATCGGGGAGATCCGGGGAGGCAGGGGCGGGACGGAGGGGATGCGGGGTCGTGGAGCCCGGTGCCGGGGAGCACCGGGCTTCGCGGTGCGCCCGGCGCCCGGGCACACCGAAGCGCGGCCGGGCCCGTCCTCGGGTCGGCCGCGGTCGTGCGCTGCGCGCGGGCTACGCCCGGGCGACGAAGACGTGCGCGGCGATGTCCTTGCCGAGCTCGGCAGCGCTGTCGCCCTCGCCGACCAGCACGCCGCCGACCGCCGGGGAGACCAGCACCGTCGCGCCCGGGCGGACACCGGCCCGGCGCAGTGTGCGCATGAGCTCCTCGTCGGTCTGGATCGGCTCGCCGATGCGGCGGACGACCACGCTGGCGCCCTCGTCGCGCGCGGCGAGCGCGTCCAGGGTGAGCAGCGCGGCGTCGAAGCCCTCGCCCTCGGCCTTGGTGTCGCCGAGCTCGTCGAGGCCGGGGATCGGGTTGCCGTACGGGGACTGGGTGGGGTGGCCGAGCATGGCGAGCACCTTGCGCTCGACCGTCTCGCTCATCACGTGCTCCCAGCGGCAGGCCTCCTCGTGGACCTGCTCCCACTCCAGGCCGATCACGTCGACGAGCAGGCACTCGGCGATGCGGTGCTTGCGCATCACGCGGACGGCGAGGCGGCGCCCCTCCTCGGTGAGCTCCAGGTGGCGGTCGCCGGCGACGCGGAGCAGCCCGTCGCGCTCCATGCGCCCGACGGTCTGGCTGACGGTGGGGCCGCTCTGCTCCAGGCGCTCGGCGATCCGGGCGCGCATCGGCGTGATGCCCTCCTCCTCCAGTTCCAGGATGGTGCGAAGGTACATCTCTGTGGTGTCGATCAGACCGGACATCGCCGCTGGCTCCGTTCTTCGGTGTCTCACCGCCAATTCTGACGTACCGCAGCGACAACCAGGGCCGCCCGGCCCCTATGCCCGGGGCTTTTCGTTCCTGTTGACAGCGGGGCGCCGCAGGCAGCACCGTGCTCGCCGTATCTTCCTCCATGTGCGGTCTGGACCACCGGGCCGCCCAGACCGTTCGGAGATTGGGATGACCGACCTGGTCGGGCAGTACTTCGACGCCGCCGTGGCCCACCTGCAGCGGGTCCGCGACGAGGAGGCGGCCGGCATCGACGCGGCCGCCGAGCTGCTGGCGGCGGCGGTCGCGGAGGGCCGGCGGATCTTCGCGTTCGGGGCCGGGCACTCCTCGCTGGCGGCGCAGGACGTGGTGTACCGGGCGGGCGGCCTGGTGGTGGTGAACCTGCTGAACGTGCCCGGGATGACCGGGGTGAACGTGATGCCGGCGCCGCTGGGCAGTGCGCTGGAGCGGGTCTCGGGCCTGGCGACGGCCACCCTGGACCTCACCCCGGCCACCGCCGGCGACCTGCTCTTCCTGATCTCGCTCTCCGGGCGGCAGGTGATGCCGGTCGAGCTGGCCCGGCACGCCCGGGCGCGCGGGATGAGCGTGGTGGGGGTGACCTCGCTGGCGTATCCGGGGGCGGTGGGCTCCAACCACCCGTCCGGGACGTACCTGAAGGACAACTGCGACGTGGTGCTGGACAGCAAGATCGCGGTCGGGGACGGCGAGCTGTCCTGCCCGGGGGCGGAGACCACGTTCGGCTCGGTCTCCACCATCGTGACCAGCGCGCTGATGCAGGCCGTGGTGGCCTCCGCGGTCGGCAAGCTGGCGGGCCGGGGGATCACCCCGCCGCTGTTCCGGTCGGGCAACGTGGACGGCGGGACGGAGTGGAACGCCAAGGTGATGGCCGACAACCGGGAGCGGATCTACTACGCCTTCTGACCGGTTCACCGCTGCTTTCTGACCGGACGCCATCTGTCCCGGGGCACCGTCTGCACGCATACTGGCCGGACGCCAGGCGTACCGCGCCACGGCGCGGGGCAGAACACGGTGGGGCTGAGCGGCCCTCCTGGGTTCCGAGCGACGGCGGGGGGCCGACATGACCACGGGACCGGTGCGTTCGATCGGCTGGGTACGGGAGACCGATCTGCTCCCGGAGCTGTTCTGGACCGCCGACTCCTCCTCGGTGCAGGGCCAGCGCCGGGCCGTGCTGCTCGCCCGGTGGGAGCTGGTGCTGCTGGTCGCGGCGGCCGCGGCCGGCTCGGCCGACGGCACCCTCTGGGCGTGGGCGGCGGCCGCGGCCTACCTGTGCACCGTCGCGATGGCCGCCCTGGTCACCCGGCAGAACCCGCAGGGCCTGTGGTACGAGGGCCGGGCGGTCGCCGAGTCGGTGAAGACGCTGTCGTGGAAGTACGCGGTGCGGGCCGACTCCTACCAGCCGCCGCCCAAGAAGCTGCCGGACGCCGAACGGCTGTACTCGATCCAGCTCGACGGGATCCTCGGCGAGTTCGAGACGGACCGGGTGATCCCGCAGATGGCGCGGGTCCGGGCCGACCTGCTGGCCTGGCGCGGCACCGGCCGGCACCCGCAGATCACCGAGCGGATGCAGCAGCTGCGCGAGCAGCCGCTCACCGTCCGCCGGGACGTGTACCTGCGGGAGCGGGTGCACGCCCAGCGGGAGTGGTACCAGGCGAAGGCCCGGCAGTGCGCCAACGCCGGCCGGCGGGCCGGCCGGCTGGGCATCGCGCTGCCGATGCTCGGCCTCGCCCTGGCGGTGCTGCGCGCGCTCGGCTCGTTCAGCTACGACGCGCTCGGCACCGTGTCGGCGGTGGCGGCATCGGTGGCCGCCTGGGCGCAGCTTCGGCAGTACCGGCCGCAGGCCGCCGCCTACTCCCTGGCCGCATCCGAACTCGCTCTGGTGGAGAGGCAACTGGACCAGCTGAAGCCCGAGACCGCGGACGCCGAGGAGACCTGGGCCCGGCTCGCCCGGGATGCCGAGGACGCCATCTCGCGGGAGCACACGACCTGGCAGGCGCGCCGCGAGGTGCGCAGCCTGGACGTGCCGAACTGATCTGGAGGTACTGCGTGGTGCTGCAAGTGGTCGAGGCCGCGGGGGGCCGCAGACTGGCGGTCGAGACCACCGGTGATCCGTCCGGCAGACCGGTGTTCCTGCTGCACGGCACACCGGGCAGCCGGGTGGGCCCGATGCCGCGCAGCAGTGTGCTGGCCCTGCTCGGGGTGCGGCTGATCTCCTTCGACCGGCCGGGCTACGGCGGGTCGGGCCGGATGCCGGGGCGCACGGTGGCCGCGGCGTCCGGGGACGTGACGGCGATCGCGGACGCGCTGGGGCTGGGCACCTTCGCGGTGCTGGGCCGTTCCGGCGGCGGGCCGCACGCACTGGCCTGCGCGGCGCTGCTGCCTGACCGGGTGGAGCGGGTCGCCGCGCTGGTGAGCCTGGCCCCGCGGTTCGCCGAGGGGCTGGACTGGTACGGCGGGATGACCCGCTCCAACGTCCAGGAGTACTCCGAGGTGGAGCGGGGCGTGGAGTACTTCGGCGACCTGTTCCGGTTCCGGTCGAAGCTGATCCGGGACGACCCGCATGCGCTGATCAACGACCTGGTGCCGGAACTCCCACCCACCGACCGGGCCCTGGTGTCGGACGCGGGGATCCGGCGGATGCTGCTGGCGACCTACCAGGAGGCGTTCCGGCACGGCGCGGACGGGTGGATCGACGACGTGCTGGCCTTCACCACGCCGTGGGGCTTCGACGTCGCCTCGATCACGGTGCCGACCCGGCTGTGGCACGGTGCGGCGGACCAGTTCTCGCCGGTGGACCACTCGCGCTGGCTGGCCGACCACATCCCCGGCGCCGACCTCTACCTGGAGCCGGGGGCCGCGCACTTCGGTGCGCTCAAGGTGATGACGGAGGCGCTGCAGTGGGCGGCGGGGTGACCCGGGTCGGCGGTTCGCCGCCGGCGAGGGCGGCCAGCACGTTGTCCACGGCGAGGTCGCCCATCGCCTGACGGGTGCGGACGGTGGCGCTGCCCAGGTGGGGTGCGAGCACCGCCCGCTCCTGGGCGAGCAGGGCCGCGGGGACGGCCGGCTCGTGCTCGAAGTTGTCGACGGCGGCCGCGAACAGGTGCCCGGCGTCGAGGGCGGCGGCCAGCGCCTCCTCGTCGACGACCCCGGCAGTCATGCTGACCAGCACGGCGCCGCGCGGCATCCGGGCGATCCGGTCGGCGTCGACCAGGTGGCGGGTGGCGGCGTTCAGCGGGGCGGTGACCACCAGCACGGGGGAGCCGGCGAGCAGGTCGTCCAGCGGCAGCCAGCCGGCGCCCTGCTCGAGGTCGGCGGGCAGCCGGTGGCGGTTGTGGTAGCTCACCGGCATGCCGAAGCCGGCGGCGCGGCGGGCGACGGCCTGCCCGATCCGGCCCATGCCGAGGATGCCGAGCGGGGTGCCGGACAGCTCCATGCCCAGCATGAACGTCGGCGCCCAGGCCCACGACGTGCCCGCGCGCAGCAGGCGCTCGCCCTCGCCGAGCCGGCGGGTGGCGGCGAGCAGCAGGGCCCAGGCCATGTCGGCGGTGGCCTCGGTCAGCACGCCCGGGGTGTTGGAGACGGCGACGCCGCGCTCGGCGCAGGCGGCACGGTCGATGTTGTGGGTGCCGACGGCGTGGTTGGCGACCAGCCGGAGCGCGGGCCCGGCAGCGTCCAGCAGCGGGCCGTCGACGGTGTCGTCGAGGGTGGTGAGCAGGGCGCTGCAGCCCGCGGCGGCGGCGAGCAGCTCGGCGCGCGGCATCGGCAGCTCGCTGTCGTGGTGGCGCACCTCGCAGTGGGCGGCGAGCCGCTCCAGGACACCGGGGGCGAGCCGGCGGGTGACGAGGACCGCGGGCGGCGGCGTGCTGGTGCTCATGGGTCGGCACGTTACCCGCGCCCCCGGGGCGGTGCGCTCCCCGGGGGCCGGGACGGCGGGGCGGTCAGAGCGGCTGGGGCTCCAGGTCGCGGTTGATCCGCTGCCAGCCGCGGGCGGAGACGATGGTCGGGTGGTCGTCGCCGAAGAGCTCGATCAGGGCGGCGATGGCCTGCCTGCGCAGGGCCTCGGCCTCCTCCTGGCGGCCGGTGGCGCGGAGCGTGACGGCGAGGTTGAGCCAGCAGACCACCGCGTCGGGGTGGCCCGGGCCGTAGCGGTTGTGCAGGCCGGCGTAGGCGGCGCGGCCGAGCTCCTCGGCCTTGCCGAGCTGGTGGGCGTCGGCGAGGGCGTTGGCGAGGTTGATGGTGGCGTTGAGGGTGTAGGGGTGGTCGGGGGCGAGGGCGTGGGTGAGGCCGGCGACGGCCTCCTCGGCGTGCCGGACGGCGGCCGGGGCGTCGCCGCTGCCGCGCAGGTACACGGCGAGGTTGTTCTGGCAGGCGAGGGTGAAGGGGTGCTGGTCGCCGAGGAGCCGGCGGTAGCCGTCGTAGGCCTCGGCGGCGATGTCGCGGGCGGTCTCCTTGTCGCCGGCGGCGCTGTGGTCGGCGGCGAGGTTGAGCCGGCAGGCGAGCGCGTCGGCGTTGTCGGGCCCGTACTGCTCGACGTAGCGCTCGTAGGTCTGCTCGCTGAGCCGGCGGGCCTCGCGGACCTCGCCGGCGCGGCGCAGCGAGACGGCGAGCGACTTGGCGTTGCGGAGGTTCTCCGGTGCGTCGGGCTGGAGGATGGCGTCGAGCTGCTCGGTGACCTCCTTGAGGAGTTCGACGGAGCCCTTGTAGTCGCCCATCTCGCGCAGGTCGCGGGCCAGGTTGGACTTGCTGGAGAGGGTGTAGGGGTGGCGCGGGCCGAGCACGGCGGCGCGCCGGTCGAAGATCTCCTGGTCGAGGTCGCGGGCGAGCTGCGAGTTGCCGACCAGGCGGTGGTCGATGGCGAGGTTGTTGGCGACGGACAGGGTGCGCGGGTTGTCGTCGCCGAACAGGTCGCGGAACTGGTTGTAGGTGTCGATGTCCAGGATGAGTGCCTCCTGGAACCGGCCGAGGGCGCGCAGGTCGGCGCCGAGCGAGCCGGCGGTCATCAGGGTGAACGCGTTGTGGTCGCCGAGGAGTTCCTTCTGTCCGGCGAGGGTGGCGCGGTCGAGGTCGAGGGCCTCGTCGTACGCGCCCTGGGTGCGCAGCACGTTGGCGAGCTGGAAGTTGAGGCTCAGTATCTGCCGGCGCAGGAAGCGGCGTTCGGCGGGGTTGGGCTCGACCTCGTAGCGTTCGGCCCAGGTCGCGTCGAGCTGGCGGGCGAGGCTGAGGGCGCGGTCGAGGTCGACGCGCTTCCAGAGGTAGCGGACGCGGTCGATGAGCAGTTCGCGGGTCTCGCGCTCGTCGCAGTCCTGGGCGCGGGAGGGCAGCAGGTGCGGCCAGATCTTCTCGAACGCGGGCCAGTTGGCCGGGTCGTCGGTGTCGCCGAGGGCGGGCCGGGCGCTGACCAGGATGCGGTGCACGTCGTGCATGGCGTCCGACTGCTCGGCCGGGGTCATGCCGCTGCGGACGACGGCCTGCACCAGCCGGTGGACCTGGAAGCTGTTGCTGGAGGCGTCGGTCTTGGCGAGCGCGTACCGGTTGACCGCCTGCATGACCTTGCCGAGCATGAAGCTGTCGGTCAGCTCGTCGTCGTAGGGGGCGAGCGCCCGGGTCATCTGGTCGTTGTAGAAGAGCGTGAGCGAGATCGGCTCGGGGGCGAAGAAGGCGAGCAGCTGGAGCAGCCGGACGGCGGCCGGGGACTGTTCGCGCAGCCGGGCGATGGAGACGTTCCAGGTGGCGCCGACCGGCCGCGGGTAGTCGACCGGGCGGTCGCCGGCGGACAGCGCCTTGGTGGCCTCGGCCTGCAGCTGGCCGACGTAGACGTCGACCGGGGTGTGGGTGGTGTCGAGCCAGGCGGCGGCGACCTCGACGGCGAGCGGCAGGTCGCCGACGGCCTCGGCGACCCGGTCGGCGTCGGCCCGGGGCAGGCCGCGGACCCTGCGGCGCAGGTGGTCGATGCTCTCGCCGCGGGTGAAGACGTCGACGCTGAGCACGCCGGCCTGGCCGGACCAGCCGTGGTTGCGGGAGGTGATCAGCACGTGCCCGGCGGTGTCGCCGGGGAAGTAGCGGCGCACGTCGGAGGGTTCGTCGGCGTTGTCGAAGATCAGCAGCCAGCGCGAGGTGGGGCGTCCCAGCCGCAGCGCCTCGCGGGCCGCCTCGGCGGCCTCGTTGACGCTCTCGCCGACCCGCAGGCCGAGGGCGTCGGCGAGCTCGGCGAGGTCGTGGACGACGGACTCCGGCTGCTCGGCGTCGATCCACCAGACCAGGTCGTAGTTGGACATGTAGCGGTGGGCGTACTCCAGCGCGATCTGGGTCTTGCCGACGCCGCCGAGGCCGTACAGGGTCTGCGGGGTGGGCAGCACGGCGGTGGGTCCGCCGACGAGCTGCTCGCGCAGGTTGTCGAGGACCTCGATCCGGCCGGTGAACGAGGGGTTGCGCTGCGGGACGGACCAGTACTTGGGCCGGGTGCCGGGGAAGCGCGGTGCGCCGGGCGAGCGTTCGGCGAGCAGCGGGTCGTTGTGGCCGAGGGCGCGCAGCAGGGTGAGCGCGGCCTGGGTCTCGTCGCGGCCGACCAGGTCGACCGGGTTGCGGTTGTTGAACGGCGCGGTGAGCCGGACGTCGCCAATGCGGACGGGGATGACCTGGCGGCGGGTGCCGCTGGGGTCGGCGCTGACGATCCGCTCCCACAGGGCCTGGGCCTGTGGGGAGACCAGGTAGGAGGAGGAGAGCACGGCGACGGTGCGGTACGCGGCGTCGATGCCCTCCTCGGTGGAGGCGCGCGGGTCGGCGCCGACGCCGAGGTCGCGGGAGCGGACCCGGAAGCCGGCGTCGGTGAGCACCGAGGAGATCCAGTCCGCCCAGACCCGGTCCTCGGGCACGTAGCTGAGGTAGAGGTCGGCGGGGGCGGTGGGTCGGCGGCGGATGAACGACTCCAGGTTGCGCAGCCGTTCGAGCTCGTCCATCGGGCCGAGGGCGGTGACCCGGTCGCGGGTGATGACGGCGGTGAGCCGCTCGCAGGCGGAGAGCATGGAGGCGGGCTGGCCGCGCTGGTCGCCGAACGGGGCGAGGATCTCCTCGTAGGAGTAGAACGGCCGGTAGGGGATCTCGACGGAGGCCCAGTAGTGGTTGAGGTCGATCTCGGGGACGCCGTTGGGCAGTCCGCTGAAGCGGACGCGGACCAGGGCGCGGCCGGCGTCGGCCTTCTCCTTCTCGTTCTCGTCGATGCGCATCGGGACGGGCAGGATGCGGATCCCGCGGTCGCCGTAGCGGCCGTTGACGATGTGGGCGATCCGGGCGGCGCCGTCGATGCTCTGGTCGCTGAGGGTGAAGCAGACCACCAGGTCGTCGGGCATCTCGACGGTACAGATGTCGGCGGTGTCGGTGAGGCCGGTGCGGCTGTCGATCAGTACGTAGTCGTAGTGCCGGCGCATGTCCTCGCGCAGCGACTGGAGGAACTGCCGTCCGTCGAAGCGCTCGTAGAGCTCGTCCCAGTCGATCCGGTTGACCGAGTAGTCGCGGTTGATCTGGCCGGCGGGCACGTAGTCGATGCCGCCGGTGCCGGGGAAGCGCCAGGCGAGCGAGATGGCGTGCGGGTGGATCCGGGCGAAGTCCTCGTGCCAGTCGGCGTCGCGCTCGACCGGGCGGCGGGCCTCGTCGAGGTACTCGGCGAAGAGGTCCATCACGCCGGTGGTGCCGGCGACCGCGTCCGGGTCGAGGAAGGGGTGGAAGAACCGGCCGAGGCCGGGCGCCTCCAGGTCCCAGTCGACGGTGAGCACCCGGAAGCCGTTGCTGGCCAGGATCCAGGCGGTGTTGGCGAGCGCCATGGTGCGCCCGGTGCCGCCCTTGTAGGAGTAGAAGGTGATGATCCGGCCCTGCCGGTCGTCCCCGGTGCGGTCCTCGGGTTCGGCGGCGGGCCGGCCCCAGGTCTGCCTCTCGGTCATGGCTGTCCTCCCCCGGGCGTGGCCCGTCCGGTGCCACCGCCGTCCTCGTCGTCCCCTGATGTGTACAACGGTGCGAGCCGGGGCCGCTGTCCGGTGTCGAAGTCGGCGCGCAGGGTGGGTCTGCGGGCCTCCGGTACGGCGGCCTTCGGCTCGTTGCGGCGTTCGAAGCCGTCGTTGGCGCGGATCACCGCCCGCTCCATCGCGCCCCGGAACTCCTCCAGGGTGGCGGGGGTGGCGGTGGTGCCGCCGCGCAGCGAGGGGCGGAGCGTGCCGTGCGCGTTGCGCAGCACGTCCTCGCTGATCCGGCCGAGTTCGCCGTCGTGCGCGGCGCACTCCTCGTCGGCGGTGTTCCACGGTTCGAGGGTGGAGAGCCAGGCCGGGTTGCGCCGGTCGACGCGGCGCAGGTTCTCCCGGCGGCGGCTGTCGCCCAGGGCCCAGCGGTCGACCAGCAGCACGCCGGGTGCGGCCGGGTCGGCGGAGCCGAGCAGTGCGGTGGACTCGGTGTCGAACTCGTGGACGGTGGGCCGGAATCCCATGTTCCGGGCGACCTCGGCGGCGTCCTCCGCGAGCGGCCGGCGGGATTCCGGGCGGTAGGGCTGCCAGTCGGTGCGCAGCACCCCGTAGTAGTCGGCGCTGCGGCCGGGCGGGAGTTCGCCGCGGCGGCAGGAGAAGACCGATATGTGCAGGGCTCCGGTGGGCTCGGGGGTGCCGAAGGCGCTGGGCAGGCCCTCGAAGTCGAGCGGGCGGCCGACCGGGACGACGGTCTGCTCGGCGACCTCGACGATCCGCTCGGCGAGGCGGTGCACGGCGCGCTCGTACTGGGCCCGGTAGTCGGAGAGCTTCATCAGCGCGTACAGCCCCTCCGCGGCGTAGTCGGGGCCGAAGCTGGCGTGGTTGAACTGGAGGTCGCTGGCGCAGCGGGGCAGTGTGTAGTGCTTGGTGGCGATCCACAGCGCGGGGACGATGCCGCTGGTCTCCTCGACGTCCTGGCGCCGCTGGTAGACCGGGCGCTGGGTGAAGGCGTGCCACTCCTGGCCGCAGGCATGGCTCTTGAAGTAGCGGGGAGAATAGAGCGGGACGAACACCCGGCAGGTGGCGAGCTCCTTGGCGAGCCGCTCGGCCCAGAACTGGCCCTGGTGCATGGACTGGTCCATGAAGCCGACGGGGGCGCCCTCGGGCACGTCGGTGATCATGGTGATGGCTTCGATGAGGTCGTCGTAGAGCTTGGCGACCCAGTGGTTCGGGTCGGGCCCCCGGTTGGCCGGGCGCGGAGCGTGCGCGTACGAAAGGAAGAAGTACGGGCGGGCCGGCTCCTTGCCCCATCCCCCCGGACCGTTCACACGCGCCTCCCCCGAGACAACCCGTCACCTGACCCCCGTTCGGGATTGTCAGTCTAGGAAGGTCACCTTCCCTGAGGGAATAGCGCGTGAACGTCTCAACCGGCTTGTGTTTGAAGGTATTCACGACATGCGTCGATGCCGTTGCGGATCGGGACGACGAAGCAGTCCGCGTCGCCGAGCCGTCCGCGGCCGAGTCCGGCCGGGGTGCGGTCCAGGGCGTCCTCCAGCACCGGCCCCATCGGCACGAAGTAGGCGTCGACCAGTCGGACGGCGTTGAAGTGCTCCCAGTGCGGGCCGCTGCCGTCGTCGACCACGCAGCCGTAGACCTGCCGCGGCGGGTTCGGCAACTGGTACTCGGCGTAGTGGAAGGCGGTGCAGCACCAGACCGGCAGGCCGATCAGCAGCGCCCGGGCCGACGGGTCCCGGTACAGCTTCTCGACCGGCGAGCCGGGGCCCAGGTGGCTCTCCAGCCGGTGCTCACGCATCAGTTCCTCGGCGCGGGCGCCGACGGCGGCGAACGAGGCCTGCGGGTGGGCGCTGCGCCGGGCGCCCGGTTCCTTGCGGACGAGCTCGGAGAAGTGCCCCATCACCGGCGAGGTGGGGGTGGTCTCGGGGTCGTAGGCCGGCATGGCGGCCTTGTGCGCGGTCTCCTCCTCCAGCGTCATCCCCTCGGTGAGCCGGCGGGCGAGCCGGGAGGTGTCGGAGTTCTCCGGGCAGGCGGTGTAGGCGACGATCGTCCCCTCGGCGCCGACCGCGGTCAGCAGGGCGGTGAGCAGGGTCCCGGCGCCGTCCTGGAGCCGGCCGAGGCGGCGCAGCGAGGACTGGACGAGGACGGTGTCGCCCCGGCCGATCCGGAGGTCCGCCAGCTGGGCCGCGAGTTCGCCGGCCGTCCACGGCGGGCGGGCCGGGCTGTCCGCCGGCCGGTCGACCGGCGCCACGACCGGCCCCTCCCCGAGCTCCTGCAGCACGCTCCGACCGGTCTGGGTCGCGGACACCGCGGGTCTCTCCTTCGGTTGGCGGCCGGGGCGGTCGGAGCCGCCGCGGCCTGGGTGATCGTTTCAGCGGGCGGCGGCCGCGGCGCTCTCGCGGTAGCGGGACAGGTTGTCGGCGGCCTCCGCACGGGCGTGGGCCTCGGCGGCGGGGCCGACCGGGACGTCCAGCCACGGGGCGACCGAGCCGCGCATCCCGTCGGCGAAGCGCAGGCCGAGGGCGGTCAGCGAGCCGGAGCCGGCCAGGGTCTCGACGGCCGCGGCGGTGTGCGCCCGCCAGACGGCGAGCTGCTGCCGGGCGTGCTCGGCGGCCGCGCCGGGCAGTCCGTCGTACGCGCGGACCCGGGTGCCCCAGAACTCGGTCACCGCGAGGTGCGCGTAGGTGCCCTGGAGGAGGCCCTCCAGGGGACGCGGGTCGGGCCGCCAGGGCGCGTGGTAGAGCCGCTCGTCGGCCCGGTCGTACAGGTCGTGGGCGTCGAGCACGGCGCCGAGCTTGACGTGCTGGAACTCGTGGACGAGCAGCAGGGCGAGGACGGGTGCGGTGGCGGGGCGGGCGATGCCGACGGCGCCGAAGGCCTGCCGGGCGGCGGCGCTGACGTCGCGGCCGTCCGGCCCGGGCCGCAGCGGGGTGACGGTGCTCAGGCCGGCGGCCAGCCCGGGGGCGTATCCGGGCAGGTCGCGGCCGATCAGCTCCCAGGCCTCGCGCAGGGCGCCCGTCCAGCCCTGCAGGGCCTCCTCGCCGAGCCGGTCGGCCACCGGCCACTGGTGGCCGGCCCGCTGCGGGTCGGTGTCCTCCAGCGCGACCGTCCAGCCGGGCAGCGCGACCCGGCGGACGGGCTGCCAGGCCTCGTCCGGCGGGGTGTCCCAGCCGATCCGCCGCCCGCGCGCGGTGAACCCGTCGGCCGTCCCGCCGAGTCGGGTCTCGCCGACGCCGCCGACCAGCAGCCGCCCCAGGGTGGGCAGGTGGACGGCGCCGTCGCGGACCGGCACCGGCAGCTCGAACGGGATGCGGGCGCGCAGCGCCGCGGCGGCCGCGAGCTCGGCGAGGGTGCCGAGGTCGGCGCCGGGTTCGCCGCGCAGGCATCGGGCCGCCCAGGCCCGGGCGTACGGGTGGCCGAGCACCGCGTCGAGCGCGCGCGGCGCCGCGGCGTCGAGGGCGGTGAGCAGCTGCCAGGCGTCCGGCCGCCCGTCCGCGAGGGCGGCCAGCATCCGTCGGGTGAGGCCGAGTTGGTGACCGGCGAGGTCCCGGACGGTGGCCGCGTCGCCGTAGCCGGAGGCCAGCTGGTCGAGCTGCTCCCCGGTCAGGACCGGCTCGGCCGGGGGAGGTTGGGGCGGCACGGTGGCCGGGGCGGCGTCGATGCGGTCCCGGACGGTGGTGATCAGGTGCATCAGGTCTCCGCAGAAGACCGAGGGGTTGGCAAAGCCGCTGCCGGTTCGGTAGCGGTGGGCGTAGAGGCCGCCGCCGCAGGAGCGGACGACGGGGCAGCTCCGGCACTGGTCGCTCAACCCGGCCAGGCCGGACTGGCGTTCGCGCATGCCGGGGTGGGCGGCGACCTGGTCGAGGCTGTGCTCGAACACGTCGAAGCCGGTCGCGGGGGCGCCGTCGTAGGCGGTCTTGAGGCTGTCGGCCTGCTCGAAGGAGCCGTCGGTCTCGATGACGACGAGGTCGGCGGGGTCGAGGCCGAGGGACTCGGTGAGGCTGGAGCGGCCGCGCAGGGTGCGGTGCACGGAGTCGAAGGTCCGCACCGGGACGGGGGTGCCGAGGGCGGTCCAGCGGTCGTATACGGCGAGCAGCCAGTCGGCGTACGGGCGGTCGCCGAGGCCCGCCGGGCGCGCGGGCGGGGCGTCCCAGGTGGCGTGCGGGAGGAGGAAGTCGATCCGCGGCGGTTCGAGGTCGAGCAGGGCGTCGAGGACCGCGACGGGGTCGTTCTCGACGTCGATGGTGCACAGCAGCCCGGCGTACAGGTGGCGGTACTCGGGGCGGCGCAGCAGGTCGAGGGCGGCGAGCACCTTGCCGTGGCTGGAGCGGCCGTCGGCGAAGCGGCGGTGCCGGTCGTTGGCGGCGCGGTCGCCGTCGAGGGAGATCCCGACCCTGATCCCGTACTCGGCGAAGAGGTCGAGGAAGGCCGTGCTCAGCAGGACGCCGTTGGTGTGGATGCGCAGGTCCAGGGCACAGCCGGGGGGCAGGGCCCGGTGGAGTTCCTCGGCGGCCCGGCGGATCAGGGCCCGGCCCGCGAGCAGCGGCTCGCCGCCGTGCAGCACGACGTGCACGGCGGGCAGGTGGTGGGTGCGGGCGTGGTCGCCGATCCGCTCGGCCGTCCTGGCCAGGACGTTCTCCAGGACGGCCCGCGGTCTGCCGCGCCAGCTGGTGTCGGCGTGCTCGTACACGTAGCAGTGATCGCAGGCCAGATCACAGCGGCTGTGCATCTTGAGCACGAACTGCGAGAACGGCACCAGCCCGGCGCAGGCCGGGTCGGGCGGGCCGTCGGGCTCCGCCACGCCCGTCAGATCGAGGAGTTGAAGGCTGCCACGGCCACCTGGCCGGAATCAGCACCTGGCAGTGCGCGATACAGCTGCGCGGTGAGTTCGTCCGTTCCCAGAGCGGCGAGCGAGGCGAGCGAAGGCCGTGTGAGGGGCTCCTCGACCGATGGGCTGTCGGCGGCCCGGGTGGCGAGTGCAGCGACCATGGGAAGTCTCTATTCTGCGAAGTCAAAACGCCAATGAAAAAGGGGAATTGGACTCCCACGGCACGGAGGGCCGACTCGGGGCACGCCCGGGCCGGGCGCAAAACGCGACTCCGGCCCGCGACTGTTGAGGACGGGCCGTCCCCGGGCCGAGTTCACCCGACCCGAAGCCTAGCTTCCTGACGCCGGATCAGCCACTCGGCGCGGCCAAATGGTCCATCATCGCACAGCGCACCGTCATGGGCACAGGCGTTCGACACGCCAGTCGCCCTCCCCGCCGTCGGCGGCCAGGTACACCAGGCGGTCGTGCAGCCGGTTCTCCCGGCCCTGCCAGAACTCCACCGTCTCCGGCACCACCCGGTAGCCGCCCCAGAACGGCGGCACCGGCACGCCCTCGCCCTCCGGGTAGCGGGCCGCCAGCTCGGCGTAGCGCCGCTCCAGGATCTCGCGGCCGGCGACCGGGCTGGACTGCTCGCTGGCCCAGGCGCCGAGCTGGGAGCCGTGCGGGCGGGTCCGGAAGTAGGCGGCGGTCTCGTCGCGGCCGACCTTCTCGACCCGGCCGCAGACGACCACCTGCCGGGCCAGCGCGATCCACGGGAAGAGCAGCGAGGCCTGCGGGTTCACCGCGAGCTCGGCGCCCTTGCGGGAGCCGTAGTTGGTGTAGAAGACGAAGCCCCGCCGGTCGTACCCCTTCAGCAGGACGGTACGCGCGCTGGGCCGCCCGGCGGCGTCCGCGGTGGACAGCACCATGGCGTTGGGCTCGGTCACCCCGGCCTCGTCCGCCTCGTGGAACCAGCGGGTGAACTGCTCCACCGGGTCGGCGGCGAGGTCCCCCTCGGCCAGCCCCTCGTGCTGGTAGTGCTTGCGCATGACGGTCAGGTCCGGACTCGGCCGGTCCTCGCTCGGCGTGGTCAGGGACGTGGGGCGATCCGCAGGGGTAGGCACGGCAACATCATCCCGTACGACAAGCCTCGCGGGTGCTTACGTCCCGGCAAACCCGGGTCGGAGATAAGGTGTCTCGCCACCGCATCGCCGGGTGCCCGGCGGGGAATCGTCCCCCAAGGGCCCGGAATTCCCCCGAATGTCCGCCGAAGGCGTCGGACTCGGTCCCGGCCGTGCGGCCCGTGGGGGAAACATCACCGTGGTGGTGTATGGCGCAATGCACCGGGTGCCTGCAAGGCTGACACCGAGTGCCAACCACCACCGGTCACCCGGTACGCCGCTCCACCACCGCGGCGGGCCGGGACGGATCACTGAAGGAGCCGTGATGTCCGACTTCGTACCCGGGCTCGAGGGTGTCGTCGCCTTCGAGAGCGAGATCGCCGAACCCGACCGTGAGGGCGGCGCGCTGCGCTACCGCGGCGTCGACATCGACGACCTGGTGGGCCACGTCTCCTTCGGCCACGTCTGGGGCCTGCTGGTGGACGGCAAGTTCAACCCCGGCCTGCCGGCCGCCGAGCCCTTCCCGATCCCGGTGCACTCCGGTGACATCCGGGTCGACGTGCAGTCCGCCCTGGCCATGCTCGCCCCGGTCTGGGGCCTCAAGCCGCTGCTGGACATCTCCGCCGAGCAGGCCCGCGACGACCTCGCCCGGGCCGCCGTGATGGCGCTGTCCTACGTCGCCCAGTCGGCCCGCGGCCAGGGCCTGCCGATGGTCCCGCAGCGCGAGATCGACAAGGCCGAGACGGTCGTCGAGCGGTTCATGATCCGCTGGCGCGGCGAGCCGGACCCGCGCCACGTCAAGGCCGTCGACGCCTACTGGACGTCCGCCGCCGAGCACGGCATGAACGCCTCCACCTTCACCGCCCGCGTCATCGCCTCCACCGGCGCCGACGTCGCCGCCGCGCTCTCCGGCGCGGTCGGCGCGATGTCCGGCCCGCTGCACGGGGGCGCCCCGTCCCGCGTGCTCGGCATGATCGAGGAGATCGAGCGCACCGGCGACGCGGCCGGCTACGTCCGCAACGCCCTCGACAAGGGCGAGCGACTGATGGGCTTCGGCCACCGCGTCTACCGCGCCGAGGACCCGCGCGCCCGCGTGCTGCGCCGCACCGCCAAGGAGCTCGGCGCGCCGCGCTTCGAGATCGCCGAGGCGCTGGAGAAGGCCGCGCTGGAGGAGCTGCACAACCGCCGCCCCGACCGCGTGCTCGCCACCAACGTGGAGTTCTGGGCCGCGATCATGCTGGACTTCGCCGAGGTCCCGGCGCACATGTTCACCTCGATGTTCACCTGTGCCCGCACCGCCGGCTGGTCCGCGCACATCCTGGAGCAGAAGCGCACCGGCCGCCTGGTGCGCCCCTCCGCGCGCTACATCGGCCCCGGCCCGCGCAGCCCGCGCGAGGTCGAGGGCTACGAGTCGATCGCCCACTGACGCGTTCACTCGTCCGGGGGGTTGGGGCCGCGGCCCGAACCCCCCGGGTGCAGGCAAGATCACATCTCAGCGTGCGGACGTCCGTGACCATTCCGCTACCCGGGGCAGTAGGCTGCCCGCGTGGCTCAGATCCAGATCCCCGCTGACATCAAGCCCGCAGACGGCCGTTTCGGCTGCGGCCCGTCCAAGGTGCGCCCCGAGGCCCTGAGTGCCCTCGCCGCCACCGGAACCTCCCTGCTGGGCACCTCCCACCGCCAGGCCCCGGTCAAGAACGTGGTCAAGCGCGTGCGCGAGGGCGTGAGCAGCCTCTTCTCGCTCCCCGAGGGCTACGAGGTGGTGCTCGGCAACGGCGGTTCCACCGCGTTCTGGGACATCGCCGCCTTCGGTCTGGTGCGCGAGAAGTCCCAGCACCTGAACTTCGGCGAGTTCTCCTCCAAGTTCGCCTCCTCGGTGAAGGCCGCCCCGTGGCTGGCCGAGCCCACCGTGGTCAAGTCCGAGCCGGGCACCCACCCGCTGCCGGTCGCCGAGGCGGGCGTGGACGTCTACGCGCTCACCCACAACGAGACCTCCACCGGTGTCGCCATGCCGATCCGCCGCCCCGCGGGCGCGGACGCCGGCTCGCTGGTCCTGGTCGACGCCACCTCGGGCGCCGGCGGCCTGCCGGTTGACATCACCGAGACGGACGTCTACTACTTCGCCCCGCAGAAGTCCTTCGCCAGCGAGGGCGGCCTCTGGCTGGCCACCTTCTCGCCGGCCGCGCTGGAGCGCGCCGCCGAGATCGCCGGCTCCGGCCGCTACATCCCGCCGTTCTTCGACCTGCCGACCGCGATCGACAACTCGTCGAAGGACCAGACGTACAACACCCCGTCGATCAGCACGCTCTTCCTGCTGGCCGACCAGCTGGAGTGGCTGAACGGCAACGGCGGCCTGGAGTGGGCGGTCGCCCGCACCGCCGAGTCCTCCTCGATCCTGTACTCCTGGGCCGAGAAGTCCTCCTTCGCCCAGCCCTTCGTGGCCAAGGCCGAGGAGCGCTCGCAGGTCGTCGGCACCATCGACTTCGACGACTCGATCGACGCCGCCGCGATCGCCAAGGCCCTGCGGGCCAACGGCATCGTCGACACCGAGCCGTACCGCAAGCTGGGCCGCAACCAGCTGCGCATCGCGATGTTCCCGGCGATCGACCCGGCCGACGTCCAGGCGCTCACCGCCTGCATCGACTACGTGGTCGAGGAGCTCTGACCGCTGCCGACGCGCACGAATGTGGGGGCCCCCCCCGCGGGGGCCCGGTAGCCCGGGGGATTGGGGGCCAACGGGAGCCCCCGCGTTTACCCCGCAGGCCCCCCCAGGCGGAGAGAGGGGGGGACGTGGGCCC
>NZ_JBHWBW010000129.1:10416-18084 GCF_042735675.1 Kitasatospora sp. NPDC059571 | reverse complement strand
CTCCGGGACGGACCGGCACCGTTTTTCTTTGCCGGGGTCTCCTCGTCCCCGGAGCGGTGGTGCGGCAGTATGTCCGCCATGACGTCCAGCACCCGTGACGAGGCCGCCGGGGCCGCCCCCGCTCCGGCCTCCGGCCCGCTGCCCAACACCGTCGTCGTCCCGGCGGACGAGGACCCGGTCGCGGCGGCCGGCAGCGAGGTGCTCGGCGGTCCGCCCGGCCGCCGGGCGCTGCTCGGCGTCTCGTGGTGGATCCCGGCCCGGTTCCTGGCCGTGCTGGTCATCGCCGTCTACGTGCTGGGCCTGGCGCAGAAGGTGCCGTGCTACAACGACGGCTGGTTCCACGGCGCCACGGCCCAGTACACGCACGCCTGCTACAGCGACATCCCGCACCTGTTCTCCGGCCGCGGCTTCGACACCGGGCGGCACCCGTACCTGGACCAGCTGCCGACCCCCTCCGCGGACATGCAGTACCTGGAGTACCCGGTGCTGACCGGCCTGTTCATGCAGGTCGCGGCGTGGCTGACGCCGACCGGCGGGGACCTCCAGTACCGCGAGCAGTGGTTCTGGATGGTCAACGCGGGGATGCTGATGGTCTGTGCGGTGGTCGCGGTCGTCGCGATCAGCCGGACCCACCGCCGCCGGCCGTGGGACGCGCTGCTCTTCGCGCTGGCGCCCTGCCTGGCGCTGGACTCCACCATCAACTGGGACCTGCTCGCGGTCGCGCTGGCCGCCGTCGCGATGGCCTACTGGGCGAACAGCAGGCCGACCGCGGCGGGTGTCTTCATCGGCCTGGCCACCGCGGCGAAGCTGTATCCCGTGCTGCTGCTCGGGCCGCTGCTGGTGCTCTGCTGGCGGACCGGCCGCTGGCGGGACTTCGGTCGGGCGGCGGGCGGTGCGGTGGCCGCCTGGCTGATCGTCAACCTGCCGATCATGATCGCCAACTTCAAGGGCTGGGCGACGTTCTACACCTTCAGCCAGGTCCGCAAGGAGGACTTCGGCTCGTTCTGGCTGATCCTCATGCAGGACCGCAACCAGCAGCTGCCCACCCTGAACACCTGGATCTCGGTGCTGCTGGTGCTCTGCTGCCTGGGCATCGGCTGGCTCGCGCTCTCCGCGCCGCGCCGCCCCCGCTACGCCCAGCTGGTGTTCCTCGTGGTGGCCGCGTTCATCCTCACCAACAAGGTGTACTCGCCGCAGTACGTGCTCTGGCTGACGCCGCTCGCCGCACTGGCCCGCCCGCGCTGGCGCGACTTCCTGATCTGGCAGACCTGCGAGGTGCTGTACTTCCTCGGGGTCTGGTCCTACCTCGCCTACACCGGTGACTCCAAGCAGCACGGCATCGGCCAGGACTGGTACCACCTGGCGATCGTGCTGCACCTGCTGGGCACGCTCTTCCTCTGCGCGATGGTGATCCGCGACATGCTGCACCCCGAGCGGGACCCGGTGCGCTGGGACGGCAGCGACGACCCCTCGGGCGGTGTCCTGGACAACGCCCCGGACGTCTTCGTCCTCGGCCGCGCCCGCCGGCTGCGCGAGGAGGCCACCTACGCCGAGTTCGCCCCGCAGGACGCCGGGACGGACTGGCTGACCGCGGTCTCCGCAGCCGGCCCGGAACTCGGGGAGCCGGACCCGGAGCACCCGGGGGCGGACGAGCCGGCGGACCGGGCGATCAGGCCCTGAGGCCCGCGGGGCCGGCCCTGCCGCGCTGCTACCGGTCGACCACCCGGTCGAAGTGGGTGGTGGTGTGCCGGACGGTGAGGGCCAGTTCGTCGCCGATCACCGGCGGCTTCACGTCGCCGGGCAGGAAGAGGATCGACACCTGCATGTGCGGCGGCTCGGCGAACCACAGCTGGCGGCCCGCCCACACGTAGGGGGAGAGCGTCCGGTTGACGGTGGCCAGGCCGGCCCGGGCCAGGCCCTTGGCCCGCGGCACCATCCCGTGCAGGTACTTGGGCGCCTCCAGCCCGACGCCGTGCGCCGTGCCGCCGGTCGCGACCAGCAGGTGCCCGTCGGACGGCGCCTTGTGCTGGCGGTAGCCGTAGCGCTCGCCGCGGGCGATCGGTGTGACGTCCAGGACGGCCGCCCCGGCCCGCAGCGCGTCGACGTCGCCGAGCCAGAGCCGGGTGCCGATCCGGGAGCGGAACGCGGTGTCGGGGAAGAGCACCCCCAGCCGGGCGACGTCGGCCGAGGAGAGGTGGCTCAGGTACACGGCGGCCGGCGCCGGTCCGGCGGCGCCGATCGCCCGGACCCAGGCGGACACCTCGTCGACCGGGTCCGAGCCGTCCGGCCGGTCCAGCGGGAGGTGCAGCGCGAAGCCCTCCACCACCGGGCCGTCGGCGGGCAGCTTCGGCAGGTCGGTGCGGGCGATGCCGTGGCGGCGCATGCTCGTCATGCACTCCACCACGACCCGCGTCCCGGCCGGCAGCGCCCGTACCGCGTCCACGTGGGCGACCGTGCGGATGACCCGGGACGGCAGCTCCGGGCCGTCCTCCCCGGGCCGGCACGGGGTGAGCACCAGCAGGTCGCCGGGGAAGGACGCCGCCGCCCCGGCGGCCTCCCGGGCGGTGCCGACCGCGAGCGCCGGGGTGCCCAGCAGCTCGGCCTCCTCGGCGAGCCGGGTGTTGCCCAGCCCGTACCCGTTGCCCTTGGCCACCGGCACCAGGCCGGGGAACTCCGCCAGGACGGCCTGCTGGTGCGCCCGCCAGCGGGCGGTGTCCACGTAGAGCGACAGGGTCATCGTTACTCCCCGAGGAGGTGGTGAGAGTGCGTCAGCGCCGTGACATGTAGAGGTCGAGGGCCTTGTGCAGCAGCTTGTTCAGCGGGAAGTCCCACTCGCCCAGGTACTCGACGGCCTGGCCGCCGGTGCCGACCTTGAACTGGATCAGCCCGAAGAGGTGGTCGTCCTCCTCCAGGGTGTCGCTGATCCCGCGCAGGTCGTAGACGGCCGCGCCGAGCGCGTACGAGTCGCGCATCATCCGCCACTGCACGGCGTTGGAGGGCTTCACCTCGCGCTTGTGGTCGGCCGAGGCGCCGTAGGAGTACCAGACGTGCTCGCCGACCACGAGCATCGTGGTGGCGGCCAGCGGCTCGCCCTCGTGGTACGCGATGTAGAGCCGCATCCGGTTCGGGTCCTCGGCGGTCAGCGTCGTCCACATCCGCTGGAAGTACGCGAGCGGCCGGGGCGTGAAGTGGTCCCGCTCGGCGGTGACCTCGTACAGCCGGTGGAAGACGGCCAGGTCCTCGTAGCCGCCCTGGACGACCTCGACGCCGCTCTTCTCGGCCTTCTTGATGTTGCGGCGCCACAACTGGTTGAAGCCGCGCTGGACGTCGTCCAGCGAGCGGCCGGCCAGCGGGACCTGGAAGACGTAGCGGGGCTGGACGTCGCCGAAGCCGGCCCCGCCGTCCTCGCCCTGCAGCCAGCCGGCCTTCCGCAGCCGGTCGGCGACCTCGAAGGCGCGCGGCTCGTACCAGTCCGGCTCGACGTCGCGCAGCCGCTTGGCCTGCTTGCCGGCGATGGCGTCCTTGATGGTGCCGGCGTCCCAGCGGCGGACGACCACCGGCGGGCCCATCTTCACGGAGAACGCGCCCTGCGCCTTCAGGTGCGCCAGCATCGGCTGGAGCCAGCCGTCGAGGTCCCGGTCGAACCAGTCGATCACCGGGCCCTCCGGCAGGTAGGCCAGGTACCGCTTCACCTTCGGCAGCTGGCGGTAGAGCACCAGCCCGGCGCCCACCAGCTCGCCGGACGGCTCGAACCAGCCGAGGCTCTCGGAGCGCCACTCCGCCTTCACGTCCGCCCAGGCCGGCACCTGCATGTGGCTGACCGAGGGACGGGACGTGATGAAGGCGAGGTGCTCCTCGCGGGTGATCGTCCTCAGGCGCAGGCTCATGACGGGGGTGCTCCTCCTCGGTCGGGCGGTGCGGGGGGTGAGGTCACGGCGACCCTATCGCCCGAATGGTCCGTTTCCAGGGGGGCTGGCCCGGCGCTTTTCGACGCCCGATGCCCTCCCCGCATACCTGTGCACAAGTAGTACGCGGAGAGGGCGTCCGGGGTCACGCCGCAATACGGCGTACGGGTGTCGTCACAGGCCCCCGAAGAAGCCGCCGTGCGCGAGGCCGAGGTACAGCCCGACCGCCGCCGCACCGGTCGAGATGACCAGCACGAACCTCTCTGCGGTGGTGACCGAGACGAACTGGCCCCACATGCCGGTGAGGACCCCGATCAGCCCGGTCCACGAGCTCATGATGTGCAGGTTGTGGAAGAAGCAGCTGACGAACGCCAGCAGGCCGAACAGGGCGGCGACCCCGACCAGCGCGTTCTCGCGCGGGTGCGGATGGCCGTCGGTGTTGAGGGTGAGGGCCGGAAACCGGCGGACGGTCTGTGCCATGGAGCCCACCTCCCGAAGGATCGGACGGGCGCGCGAACGACGCACCGTTCGTTCAGGTTGCGTCCTATATGCCCAGGATCACAACCGCTATACGTTTTGGTGCCCCGCTCCGCTACCGGTAGGCTGTGCCGTCTGCACTGGTGTACTTGTGCCCCCCTATGCCCTCCGCGGCCCGGGATTGTCAGACCCCCGTTCTACGGTGGTCCCGACGTCGGCACACCACGGGTGCGACGCTGCACAACCCTCCTGCCACGGAGAGACCGTGGCCGTTGAGTCCAAAGGAGGTGGGTTACCCATGCGTCACTACGAGGTGATGGTCATCCTCGACCCCTCGGTCGAGGAGCGCGCTGTCTCCCCCCTGATCGAGAACTTCCTCAACGTTGTCCGCACCGGTGGCGGCAAGGTCGAGAAGATCGACACCTGGGGTCGCCGCCGTCTGGCGTACGAGATCAACAAGCAGTCCGAGGGCATCTACTCGGTCATCGACCTCAAGGCCACGCCCGAGGTCGTCAAGGAGCTCGACCGCCAGCTCAGCCTGAGCGAGTCGGTTCTGCGGACCAAGGTCCTGCGCCCGGACACCCACTGAGCCACCACTGACACCTCCGGGTGTCGGGTGACTCACGCACGGTGTTTCACGTGAAACACGGTGCGAGCACCGCAGAACTCCTTTTCCGAGAGGTCATCACCACCATGGCAGGCGAGACCGTCATCACCCTCGTCGGCAATCTCGTCGACGACCCCGAGCTGCGCTTCACCCCGTCGGGTGCGGCGGTCGCGAAGTTCCGTATCGCGTCCACTCCGCGCACCTTCGACCGCCAGACCAACGAGTGGAAGGACGGCGAGAGCCTCTTCCTCACGTGCAACGTCTGGCGTCAGCCGGCGGAGAACGTGGCCGAGTCGCTGCAGCGCGGCATGCGCGTCATCGTGCAGGGCCGACTGCGCCAGCGGTCTTACGAGACCAAGGAAGGCGAGAAGCGGACGGTCTTCGAGGTCGAGGTCGACGAGGTCGGCCCGAGCCTGCGGTCGGCGACCGCCAAGGTCACCCGGGCCAACCGGTCCGGCGGCCCGGGCGGTGGCGGCGGCTTCGGCGGCCAGCAGGGCGGCGCGCCGTCCGGCGGCAACTGGGGCGGCGGCGGCGGTCAGCAGGGCGGTGGCTGGGGCGGTGGCTCCGGCGGCCAGTCCGGCCCGTCCGACGACCCGTGGGCGTCCTCCGCTCCCTCTGGTGGCAACCAGGGCGGCGGCGGTTGGGGTGCCCCGTCCGGCGGCGGCTTCTCGGAGGAACCCCCGTTCTAAGCGGTGCGTGCCGGGCCCGTGCGGCCCGGGCATGCTGACAGATTTCGTACCCACTGGAGCACACGATGGCGAAGCCGCCTGCTCGCAAGCCGAAGAAGAAGGTTTGCGTCTTCTGCAAGGACAAGGTCAACTACGTTGACTACAAGGACACGAACCTGCTGCGGAAGTTCATCTCCGACCGCGGCAAGATCCGTGCCCGCCGGGTGACCGGCAACTGCACCCAGCACCAGCGTGACGTCGCCACGGCCGTGAAGAACAGCCGTGAGATGGCGCTGCTGCCCTACACCTCCACCACGCGCTAAGAGAGGGTGACCGAAGAATGAAGATCATCCTCACTCACGAGGTCCCCGGCCTCGGCAGCGCCGGCGAGATCGTCGAGGTCAAGGACGGCTACGCCCGCAACTTCCTGGTCCCGCGTGGCTTCGCCATCCGCTGGACCAAGGGCGGCCAGAAGGACGTCGACGCGATCCGTCGCGCCCGCAAGATCCACGAGATCCAGACCCTCGAGGCCGCCAACGAGGTCAAGGCCAAGCTCGAGGGCCTGCAGATCAAGCTGTCGGTGCGCTCCGGCGACGCCGGCCGCCTGTTCGGCTCGGTGACCCAGGCCGACGTCGTCGAGGCCATCAAGGCCGCCGACGGCCCGGCGGTGGACAAGCGCGCGATCGCGATCGCGTCGCCGATCAAGACCGTGGGCAGCCACAAGGTCTCGGTCAAGCTGCACTCCGACGTGCAGGCCAACCTCGACGTCAACGTCGTGGCCGGCTGAACGCCGTAGTACTGGTCTGAGGGCCGGGCTCCCTTCGGGGAGCCCGGCCCTCGGTCGTTCTCCGGCCGTCCGGATGCGGCCGGTGCGGTGCGGTCAGGCCCGCACGGCGCCGGTCACCAGCCAGCGGCCGCCGCGCGCCCGGCCGGCCAGGAAGGCGGCCCGGGTCAGCATGAAGAGGTTCATCGCCCACCACAGCCCGATGACGCCGCCGCCCGCGGCCGGCACGGCGAGCGCCGCCGGGGCGAAGACCAGCAGGGTGCCGAGCATCGCCCAGGCCAGGTAGGCGCCGTCGCCCGCGCCCATCAGCACGCCGTCCAGCACGAACACCAGGCCGCCCACCGGCTGGGTGAGCGCTGCGAGCAGCAGCACGGTGGACAGCAGCTCCCGCACGGCCGGGTCGGCCGTGAACAGCGGCACGTAGAGCGGCCTGGCCAGCACCAGCAGCAGGCCCAGCACCAGCCCGGCGCCGATGCCCCACTCGACCATCCGGCGGGTCGCCGCACGGGCGCCCGGGGCGTCGCCCGCACCCAGGTAGCGGCCGATGATCGCCTGGCCGGCGATGGCGATGGCGTCCAGTGCGAAGGCCACGAACGACCAGATGGTCATGGTGATCTGGTGCGCGGCGATCGCGACGTCGCCCAGGCCGGCCGCGACCGCGGTGGCGAGCAGCAGCACCCCGCGCAGGCTCAGGGTGCGGATCATCAGCGGCCCGCCGGCCCGGGCGCAGGCCCGGATGCCCTCGGCGTCCGGCCGCAGGCTCGCGCCCTCCCGGCGGGCGCCGCGGACCACCACGGCCAGGTAGACCGCGGCCATCCCGTTCTGGGCCAGCACGGTGCCCCAGGCCGACCCTGCGACGCCGAGCCCGGCGCCGTACACCAGGGCGAGGTTGAGCAGCAGGTTGGCGCCGAACCCGCCGATGGCGACCAGCAGCGGCGTCCGGGTGTCCTGGAGGCCGCGCAGGACGCCGGTGGCGGCGAGCACCATCAGCATCGCGGGCACGCCCAGCGCACTGATCCGCAGGTAGGTGACCGCGTACGGGGCGGCGGTGGGGGAGGCGCCCAGCAGGTCGGCCGCCTGCGGGGCGAGCGCCAGGGTGAGGACCACCAGCCCGGCCGACAGCAGCAGCGCCAGCCAGATGCCGTCCACGCCCTGCTGGACCTCGCGGGCCGGCTGGTCCGGGAGGCCCGGGAGGGCGGCGCGTTCGGGACGCTGCCGACGCTGCGG
>NZ_JBHWBW010000129.1:0-10406 GCF_042735675.1 Kitasatospora sp. NPDC059571 | reverse complement strand
CGCCTACGGCCCCGCCGACGCCCCCCACCCCCCCCCCACGTCCCCGCATACCCCGCGCCCCGCGGCGCCCCCACCCCGCGCAGCGCCCCCCCCCTCCGCGGCGACCCCCCCACGGGCTACCCGCGCGCCCCGGGGGCGCCCCCGCGGCGGTGGTGGCGTAGGCGAGGAAGACGAAGACGCCGGTCACGGTGGTGAGCGCGGCGGAGGCGATGCCGAGGCCGGCCAGCTGGGCCGTGCCGAGGTGGCCGACGATCGCCGAGTCGGCCATCAGGAAGAGCGGCTCGGCCACCAGGGCGCCGAAGGCCGGGACGGCGAGCGCGAGGATCTCGCGGTCATGGCTGCGGCGGGTGGCGGGAGTGGTCATGGCGGTCAGCCTACTCATCCACAGGTAAGTACTGCAAGCGCCTTTCATCACTTACTCGAAATCTTGATCGAGCACTCGCGTGGCGTAGCCCACGTGGGGTGCGGAGTGGCCGCGCGGGGCTGTGAAGTATTTCTCATGCACAGCCGTCCGAGGAGGTAATCCCAGGTCAAAGGGTTGACGGTGGATGGATGGTGTGGTTATCCACAGAGCTGTCCACAGGGTTGTGCACAGGTTTGGGGCACTTCTCCACAGGCCCGGTGCGGTCGTCCACACCCCCTGTGGATAACCGTCTTGGCCGAACGGGGGCGGGCGCCGTAGCGTGGGGCGCCGGGCGGAGTCCGCCGCCCGCCCGCCGACCGGCAGGGCCGCGGCGGGCCGCCCCCGCGACACCCGCCGCCCGGCTTCGGAAATGTCGGCCGGGTGGCGTAAGAAGGTGGGTGCGCCACCCGGCAAGGCCCGCACCACTCGCACGACTCGCTGATCGGGGAACACGCGTGACCGGCCCCCAGTACGACGACCACGACGTCCCCCCGCCGCCGGAGGACGACTGGCAGCCGTCCGACGACGCCTTCGCTCCCGGTGCGTTCCCCGACACCCCCAGTGACCGGCTCCCGGTCTCCCGCGGCCGGGGCGAGCCCGCCGGGCGCGGCTCCTCCTTCCAGCGGGACGGCGCCCAGCGGCGCGGCGACGGCTCCTTCCAGCGCGGCGACCGGCGCGGCCGGGACGACGCCCGGGACGAGGACCGCGGGCCCTCCGGCGAGGGCTTCGAGCGGGTCCCCCCGCAGGACCTCGCGGCCGAGCAGTCCGTCCTCGGCGGCATGCTGCTGTCCAAGGACGCCATCGCGGACGTGGTCGAGGTGCTCAAGCCCGCCGACTACTACCGCCCGGCGCACGAGCTGATCCACGGCGCGATCCTCGACCTGTACGCGCGCGGCGAGCCGGCCGACCCGATCACCGTCGCCGGCGAGCTCACCAAGCGCGGCGAGCTCTCCCGGGTCGGCGGCCCGGGCTATCTGCACACCCTGGTCAACTCCGTCCCCACCGCGGCCAACGCGGAGTACTACGCGGAGATCGTCCACGAGCGGGCGGTGCTCAGACGCCTGGTGGAGGCCGGTACCCGGATCGCCGGCATGGGGTACGCCGCCGAGGGCGACGTCGACGAGATCGTCAACGCGGCGCAGGCGGAGATCTACGCCGTCACCGAGCAGCGCACCAACGAGGACTACGCGCCGCTGGCCGACATCATGGAGGGCGCGCTCGACGAGATCGAGGCGATCGGCTCGCGGGCCGGCCAGATGTCCGGCGTGCCCACCGGCTTCGCCGACTTCGACCAGCTCACCAACGGACTCCACCCCGGCCAGATGATCGTCATCGCGGCCCGTCCCGCGATGGGCAAGTCCACCCTGGCGCTGGACTTCGCCCGCGCCTGCTCGATCCACAACAACCTGCCGAGCGTGATCTTCTCGCTCGAAATGGGCCGCAACGAGATCGCCATGCGCCTGCTGTCGGCCGAGGCCAGGGTCGCGCTGCACCACATGCGGTCCGGCAACATGACGGACGACGACTGGACGCGGGTCGCCCGCCGGATGCCGGACGTCACCAACGCGCCGCTGTACATCGACGATTCGCCGAACCTGTCGATGATGGAGATCCGCGCCAAGTGCCGCCGGCTCAAGCAGCGCAACGACCTCAAGCTGGTGGTCATCGACTACCTCCAGCTGATGCAGTCGGGCGGCTCGCGCCGGGCCGAGAGCCGCCAGCAGGAGGTCTCGGACATGTCGCGTAACCTCAAGCTGCTGGCCAAGGAGCTGGAACTCCCGGTCATCGCGCTCTCGCAGCTGAACCGAGGGCCCGAACAGCGCACCGACAAGAAGCCGATGGTCTCCGACCTGCGCGAGTCGGGATCGATCGAGCAGGACGCCGACATGGTCATCCTGCTCCACCGCGAGGACGCCTACGAGAAGGAGTCGCCGCGTGCGGGTGAGGCCGACCTGATCGTGGCCAAGCACCGTAACGGCCCGACGGCCACCATCACGGTGGCTTTCCAGGGCCACTACTCCCGTTTTGTCGACATGACGAGAGATATCACCTGACGTTCCGTCCCGGGTGGGGGGGAATGTGATCGGAAGTACTCGTCCAGTGAATGGAATTCACTGTTCGTGGGCGCAGTTGGCCGCTACTCTTAGCGCGCTCTTTCGTGATCATCCTCTCAGAGGACTGGAGGGTCGGTGTCCTACCGCCGTCTCGCTGCGACGGCTGCGGTATTCGCAGCCGGCGTCGCCCTCATTTCGGGTCCGGCCTACGCGGCCGACCCGGCCGGCGCCCCCCACGGCGCCAAGCCCGCGGGTACTCCGCCGATCAGCACGGACCTCCCGGGCGGCAAGACCTACACCAGCCCCGCCTCCAAGGCGGTCCGGGCCCAGCGTGCGGCCACCGCCGCCCCGGGTGAGCTGAAGTCCCGCGCCACCCCGACCGGCAAGACCATCTTCGCCAGCTCCTACTGCTACAACGGCACGGGCGGCGACGGTACGGAGGCCAACCCGTACTGCCGCCCGCAGGACGCCGTCGATGCCGCCGCCCCCGGCGACACCGTCAAGATCCTCGGCTCCCAGGGGTACTTCTCCTGGACCCCGATCACCGTCCGTACGTCCGGCATCTCCCTGGTCGGCGTCGGGATCCAGGCCTGGATCCAGCCCACCAACGCCGACAGCGGCAAGCCCGCGCTCGTCCTGGACGGCGTCTCGGACGTGACGGTCAGCAACCTGATGCTCTCGGCCTGGGGCACCAACGCCGTCCAGATCAAGGGCTCCTCGAACATCACGCTGGACTCCAGCTACGTCGGCACCCAGGGCGGACACGATGCCCTGCTCATCGACGGCACCTCCCACGACGTGACGGTCAGCCGGACCTTCGTGGACACCGGGAACGCGTCGCTGACGGCGTCCGGGATCCTGGTGGAGTCCGGCGCCAAGTCCGTGACCCTCGCCGGGAACATCCTGGCCGCGACCGGCATCAAGGCCACCGACGTCACCGGTCTGAACGTCACCGGCAACACCGTCCAGCGCAACTGCATGCCGGCGCTCGCGGTCGGCGGCACCTCGACCGGCGTCTCGGTGGAGAACAACTTCTTCGAGGACGCGAACGCCACCACCGACTACTACCTGGGCGGTTACAAGGCGGTCTGCCCGCAGACCGACACCGGCTGGGCCCCGGACGTCACGGTCTCGGAGGGGTCGGCCGCGGGTACCGCGTCCGACTACAACTCCTTCCACGTGGACGGCGACAACGCCACCGTGGCGTACGACTGGGCCGGCACCGCGTACGCGACCCCGGCCGCCTTCGCGGCTGCGGTGGCGGGCCAGGGCGCCCACGACCTGGTCGACCCCAAGAAGCCCAACAACTGGGGCGCCCGGCCGAACATCTCGGCCTCCGCGGACTCCCTGCTGCAGCAGGGGTCGGTCTCCATCGGGTCGGCGAACGCTGCCGCGCCCGGCGCGCTGACCACCGACTTCTACGGTGCGGGCCCGCACACCAGCCGCGGGGCCGCCGAGCCCAGCAACCCGGCGCTGGCGCTCGGCCTGAGCTCGAAGCAGACCAGTGCGCACGGCGTCACGCTGTCCGCGGCGGTGAAGACCGGCGGGCTCCCGACCACCCTCCGGGTGGACTGGGGCGACGGCGGTGCCGAGTGGCCGACCGTCAGCGGCGACGGCACGATCAACGTCAAGCACCGCTACGAGCAGCTCGGTTCCTACACGATGACGGTCACGCTGACCGACTCGAAGGGGAACAGCTCGGTCAACACCCTGAAGGTGACGACCGCGGGCTCCGACTACACGCCGTACGGGCCGACCCGGCTGCTCGACACCCGTTCGGGTCTCGGCGCGGCCAAGCAGAAGGTCGGGTCGTACGGGACCGTCCGGCTGAAGGTGGGCGGCAACGGCGGGATCCCCGCCAACGCCAGCGCCGTGGTGCTCAACCTCACCGCGACCAACCCCACGCAGAACGGCTTCCTCACGGCGTACCCGGAGGGCGACCAGCGGCCGTTCACCTCGAACGTCAACTACACCGCGGGCCAGACCGTCCCGAACCAGGTCGTGGTGCCGGTCGGTGACGGCGGCTACGTCGACGTGTACAGCGGCTCCGCCGGCACGGTGGACGTGATCGCCGATGTGGCCGGGTACTTCACCCAGTCGGCCTCCAGCGAGTACACCCCGATCGACCCGGCCCGCCTGGTGGACACCCGGCAGGGTCTGGGCACCGGCAAGGGCAAGCTCTCCGGCGGCAACTCGTTCGCGACCCAGGTCTCCGGGCTCTCGACGTCGAACGCCTACCTGCCGTCCGGGATCACCGCGGTGGCCCTGAACGTCACGGTGACCGGGGGGACCAACGTCGGCTTCCTGACGGCCTACCCGGACGGCCAGCAGACGCCGGTCGCGTCGAACCTCAACTACTCGACCAACCAGACGATCGCCAACTCGGTGATCGTCCCGGTCGGGAGCGACGGCAAGATCCGTTTCTACAACGGCAGCTACGGCTCCGCCGACGTGGTCGTCGACATCGTCGGCTACTACAGCGCCGGCGGTCGCAGCGCCTACCTGCCGCTCACCCCGGAGCGGCTGCTGGACACCCGTGACGCGTCCTGGAAGTACGGTCAGCTCGACAACGGCGAGTACATCTACATGCCGCTGGCCGCCAACGAGCCGGACATCACCGGGTTCGTGCTGAACACGACCGTGACCCGGACCACCGGCGTCGGCTTCCTCACCGTGTCGCCCGACCCCAACTCGCTGTCCCAGTACCAGAACAACTACGCCTCGTGGCCGACCCGGCCGCTGGTCTCCTCGTTGAACTGGACCAAGGGCCAGACCGTCCCGAACCTCGTCCAGGCGAGCACCGGGTACAACGGCATCCTGGACTTCTGGAACAGCGGCACCGGCAAGATGGATCTGGTCGTCGACATCTTCGGCTACTACCAGAACAGCTGACGCACCGCGTGCGACGAGGCCCCGGCAGGGCGGATCTCCGCCCTGCCGGGGCCTTCGCGCTGCTGCCGTCAGGCCGGCTGCGCGATCTTGGTGCGGTCGGCCAGCAGGGCGCCGGCCGTCACGGTGCCCAGCAGCACCGTCATGGCCGCCAGCAGGGCGGCCTCCTGGTACGGGCCGGTGGCGAGGCGGGCCGCGGCGCAGGCGGCCAGGAGACCGGCCGCGGCGGCGGCCGCCAGGGCCAGGACCGTCCGCGGCGCCCGGCCCCGGAGCGCGGGCAGCACGGCCGCGGCGAGCAGTACGAGGGCGCAGAGGCCGGAGACCTGCAGGTGCCCGAAGCCGAGGCCGTAGCGGATCGCGAGGGCCGGTACCAGGAAGAGCGTGAAGACCCGCCGTACCGCGTCGGCGAGGGCCGCCACGGCGGGGCCCGCCGGTGCCGGAGCGGGCAACCGGTCGGCCCACCGCACGGCGCCGAGCACGGCGAGCGCGGCCAGCATCCCGGGCAGCCGGCCGCGCAGGTGGCCGAGGTTGTAGAGCAGCGCGGTGTCGTAGACGTCCAGCACCAGGTGGCCGACCGCCCACAGGGAGGCCGTGAGGAGCAGCAGTCCGCGGGCCGACGCCGGGCGGGCGGGGGCGCCGTCCCGCCGGGCCAGGGCGCGGACCACGGGCACGGTGACCAGCGCCGAGAGGATCCTGATCGCGATGTCCTGCCCGGTGTACGGGTTGCGCAGGCCCCACTCCACCGTGCAGAACACCGCCGTGTACCCGGCCGCGGCGGCCGGCACCAGCGGGGAGCCGCCGACCCGGCGGTGCAGCCCGGGGTCGACCAGCCGCAGCAGCAGCATGAACACCAGCAGCACGAAGGGCAGTTCCAGGAACGCCTGGACGCGCAGCAGGCTGGGCGCGAGCAGCCCGGGGGCCGGTGTGTGCGCGGCGAGCCACTGGATGCCCGGCTCGTGGTCGGCGAGGGCGAACCAGCCGGCCGGCAGGTGGCGCGCGATGAAGCCGGTGCGGCCGCCGTGCACCCGGACGATGTAGACGGTGAACAGCAGTTGGTTGAGGTAGACGAGCGCGGTGACGGCGGCCAGCGCGGTGCCCGGGCCGGGGCCGCGCCGTCCCCGGCCGCCGGGCGGCGGGGGAGCGGGCAGCCGGGGCGCGACGGCCAGGGCGGCGGCGGTGGAGCCGACCGTGGCCGCGTCGATCAGCAGGGGGCCGGGGATCATGCGGCGACGATAGTCAGAGGGCCAGCACCACGGCACCGCGGGTGCCGCCGCCGTCCAGCCGCGCATGGGCGTCGGCCGCCGCCTCGAAGGGGTGCACCGAGTCGATCCTGACGTCGAGCCGTCCGTCCGCCGCCATCGCCGCCAGCTCGGCCAGGGCCGCCGCGTCGGGCACGACGTTGAGCACGACGACCTCGATGCCGCGCTCGGGCTCCGGTGCGGCCGGCGGGCGGACGGCGACGAAGCGCCCGCCGTCGCGCAGCGCGGCCGACAGCGGGGCGCCGATGCCCGCGGCGTCCAGCACGGCATCGGCCCCGGCGGGTGCCACGCGGCGCAGCGCAGCCGCCAGGTGCTCGCCGCGCTCGACGAACTCGGCTCCGAGGGAGGTGAGTTCCTCGCGATCGTGGGGTCCGGCGACGGCGAGCACCCGCAGTCCGCGGGCGAGCGCGAACTGGACGGCGAGGTGGCCGAGGCTGCCGGCGGCCCCGGTGACGACGAGGGTGTCCCCGCCGGTCAGGCCGGTGAGGTCGACGCCCTGGAGGGCCGCGAGGCCGTTCAGCGGCAGGGCGGCGGCGACGGTGGCGGGCAGGCCGTCCGGGGCAGGTGCGAGCCGGTCGGCGGGCAGCACAGCGAAGTCCGCGTGGGTGCCGTTGCGGGTGGCGAACCAGTGCGAGAGCCCGAGGACGCGGTCGCCGACCGCGAAGCCGGCGACCCCGGCGCCGAGGGCGTCCACGGTGCCGGCGGTGTCCCAGCCGAGCCGGAACGGCGGCTCGCCGAGCAGGGGGCCCAGCAGGCCGGAGCGGACGGCGGTGTCGGCGGGGTGCACCGCCACCGCCTGGTTGCGGACCCGGACCTCGCCGGGGCCGGGCACCGGCACCTCGGTCTCGACGACCTGGGCCTGCCGGGGGCCGCCGTAGCTGCGGACGGTGATGGCGCGCATGATGTCTCTCCTCGGTGTCGCCGGCCGGGCGGTGGCCCGGCCGGGTGGCGTGCTCCGAGGCTTCCACCGGGCGTCCGGGCGGGGCAGAGGAAGGATCAGCCTGGGATCGCCGGTCCCAGGCTGCGGTGGGGCGGGCAGGGAGAGGGGAACGGGATGGTGCGGGACGGACGGCCGCCGTCGGCGGCCGGCTACCGGGAGGCCGCGGCCGACCTGGTGCGGCAGTACGAGGAGGTGGCGTTCGAGGAGGTGCACCGGCAGTTGCTGGGGCTGTTCCCGACGGCGCCCTGCCGGGTGCTGGACGTCGGGGCCGGGACGGGCCGGGACGCGGCGGCACTGGCCGCGCTGGGCCACGAGGTGCTCGCGGTGGAGCCGACCGTGGAGCTGCGGGTGCACACCGGGCTGGACTGGCTGGACGACTCGCTGCCGGAACTCGGCCGGGTCACCGGCGTGTTCGGCCTGGTGCTGCTGACCGCGGTGTGGATGCACCTGGACGGGCCCGAGCGGCGGCGCTCGATGGCGCGGCTGGCGGGCCTGCTGGAGCCCGGCGGGCGGATGGTGCTGACCCTGCGGCACGGTCCGGTGCCGGCCGGGCGCCGGATGTTCGACGTGTCGGCCGAGGAGACCGTCGCGCTGGCGGACGCGCACGGGCTCGGCCTGCTGCACCGCGGCTCCCGCGGCGACGGCCACGGCCGGGCGGGCGTGCACTGGACGGAGCTGGTGTTCGCCCGTCCGGCCTGAGGCCCGCCCGGCCGCCGGGCGTCAGAGCGTGACGGTGGCCCGGAAGACCGTGGCGTCGGGGCCGGCCAGCGCGGTGGTGCTGCCGTCGGCCGGCAGGAAGACCGACTGCCCGCGGGCCAGGTCGAGGCTGCTGCCGTCGGCGGCGGTGAGGGTGGCGGTGCCGTCGGTGCAGAGCAGGATCTGCGGGGCCCGGCCGGGCAGTTCGGCGCCCTCGGCGCCGAGCACGTAGCGGGAGAGCCGGAACTCGTCGATCGGCACGGGGTAGTGGTGCTCGCCGTCGGCGGCCGCCGCGGGCCGCAGCACGTCCGGGTCGGTGGCGCGGAACTCGACCACGCGCAGCAGCTCCGGGACGTCGATGTGCTTCGGGGTGAGGCCGCAGCGCAGCACGTTGTCGGAGTTGGCCATGATCTCGACGCCGGTGCCGCGCAGGTAGGCGTGCGGGACGCCGGCGCCCAGGTAGAGGGCCTCGCCGGGCTGGAGCCGGACGAAGTTGAGCAGCAGGGCGGCGATCAGGCCGGTGTCGCCGGGGTACTCGGCGGCGGCGAAGGCGTACCCGGCCATGGCGCCGGTGGGGTCGCCGGGGGCGGCTGCCGTGACGGCGCGGGCGACGTCGGAGACCGTCCGCTCGGCCTCGGGGCCGGTCATCGTCAGCACCGCGGAGAGCACGTCGGCCAGGGCCTCGCCCTCCGGCTTGGCGCGCAGCACGTCGATCAGCGGGGCGAGCCCGGGGACGTCGAGCGAGGCCATCAGGTCGGCCGCCGCGGCGGGCCGGCGGAAGCCGCAGAGTCCTTCGAACTCGTCCAGGGCGCAGATGAGTTCGGGCTTGTGGTTGGCGTCCTTGTAGTTCCGGTGCGGCGCGTCGACGGGGATCCCCGCGGCCTCCTCGGCGGCGAAGCCGGAGCGGGCCTGGGAGCGGGTCGGGTGCGCCTGGATCGAGAGCGGCGTACCGGCGGCGAGCACCTTGAGCAGGAACGGCAGGGTGGGCCCGAACGCGGCCACGGCCTCCGGGCCGAGCTCGGCCTGCGGGTCGGCGGCGATCAGGTCGGCCAGGGTGGCGGTGCCGTCGCCGCGGTCGGTGCGCGAGGGGGCGCCGGGGTGGGCGCCGAGCCACATCTCGGCCTGGGGCTCGCCGGTCGGCTCGGTGCCGAGCAGGGCGGGGATGGCCGTGGTGGAACCCCAGGCATAGGGGCGGACGGTGTTGCGCAGCCTGTCCATGGGGCGTCGATCCTCGCTGTTCCCTGGTCGCCGGTCGGTACGGAACCGCCGACTCTAGTCGAGCCCGGTGGACGGATCGAGTACGGCGGGAGGCGTGCAGGCGGCCCCGGGCCCGCACGCCTCCCGTTCGCCGGTCAGCTGCGGACGATGGCGAGGACGGCGTCGCGGAGCTCGGCCATCCGGGCCGGGTCCTTCGCCTCGACGTTCAGCCGCAGCAGCGGCTCGGTGTTCGACGCCCGCAGGTTGAACCACCAGTCCCCGCCCGCCACGGTCAGACCGTCCAGCTCGTCCACCGCCACGCCCTCCAGCGCGCCGTAGACCGCACGCACCTGCGCGGTGCGCCCCGCCTGGTCCGCCACCGTCGAGTTGATCTCCCCCGACGCCGCGTACCGGTCGTACGCCGCACACAGCTGCGACAGCGGCCGCTCCTGCCCGCCCAACGCCGCCAGCACGTGCAGCGCCGCGAGCATCCCGGTGTCCGCACGCCAGAAATCACGGAAGTAGTAGTGCGCGGAGTGCTCACCACCGAAGACCGCATTGGTACGGGCCATCTCCTCCTTGATGAAGGAGTGCCCGACCCGGGTCCGGACCGGAACCGCACCGAGGTCGGTGACGACCTGCGGCACCGTCCAGGAGGTGATCAGGTTGTGGATCACCGTCGGCTTCTCCTCACCGGCCGCCCGCGCACGGGTGATCTCCCGCTCGGCGACCAGCGCCGTGATCGCCGACGGCGACACCGGCTCGCCCCGCTCGTCGACCACGAAACACCGGTCCGCATCGCCGTCGAAGGCCAGACCGATGTCCGCACCGACCTCACGCACCTTCGCCTGCAGGTCGACCAGGTTCTTCGGGTCCAGCGGATTCGCCTCGTGGTTCGGGAACGTCCCGTCCAGCTCGAAGTACATCGGCACCACCTCCACCGGCAGCCCCGCCAGCACCGCCGGCAC
>NZ_JBHWBW010000128.1:0-18119 GCF_042735675.1 Kitasatospora sp. NPDC059571 | reverse complement strand
GTACCGGACTGGACGCGGCGGCGAACCAGGTGCTCGCGGTGATCAACCAGGCGCGGGCGGCCCCGCCCGGCGCCCCCCCCCGCGAGCTCGGGCACACCGGGGGCGCCACCGAGTCGGACACCCTCGCCGTCACGGCCCTGCACGGGGCGCGCCGCGCCCCCGACCCGGCCCGCGCAGCCGCCGGCCGTCCCGAGCCGCGGCCGCGGCCCGCCCAGACGCCGACCGCCTCCCCGCGCAGCCGCCCGGTCCTGCCCTACCCCGGCACCCCGACGGCCGGCGCCAAGAGCGCGGAGCCGGCCCGCGGCAGCCTCTTCGACGTGGTCAAGGTCGCCATCGCGATCCTCGACACCTCCGGCCGGGTGGTGCTGTGGAGCCCGGCCGCGGAGGAGATGCTCGGCTGGCCCAGCGAGGTCCTCGTCGGCCGCCGGATCGACCGGCTGATCACCGACCCCGAGCTGGTCGGCCAGGCCGACCGGGCGATCCGGGAGACCCTGCGCAACGGCAGCTGGCACGGCATCACCCGGCTCAACGACCGCGAGGGCGTCAACGTCGTCCTGGAGGTGCGGATCTCCCTGCTCGTCGACGGCGACGGCACGCCCTTCCTGCAGGCCGCCATCGCCGACGCCGGGACGGTCGCCGCCGTCGAGCGCGACCTCGCCGTCCGCGACGCCCTGTTCGAGCAGTCCCCGCTCGGCATCGCGATCCTCGACACCGACCTGCGCTACACCGCGGTCAACCGCACGCTCGCCGAGATGAACGGCGTGCCCATGGAGGACCACGTCGGCCGGACCACGGGGGAGACCCTCCCCGAGCGGGCCGCCGACGAGATCACCGCCATCCAGCGCCAGGTCCTGGCCACCGGCGAGCCGGTGATCGACGTGACCCTGGCCGCCCCGGTCACCGCCCGCTCCGGGTTCCGGTCGATCTCCTACAGCCGGATGACCGACCGGGCCGGCCGGATCCTCGGCATCTCCGGCACCGTCATGGACGTCACCGAGCGGTACCGCGCCGTCTCCAAGGTCGAGCACGCCCGCCGCCGGCTCTCCCTCCTCAACGAGTTCGGCTCCCGGGTCGGCGACCTGCTCGACGCCTCGCGGATCGCCCAGGAACTCGCCGGGGCCGTCATCCCCCGGCTCGCCGACTACTCCGCCGTCATCCTGCTCCAGGCCGTCGCCCACGGCGACGACCTGCCCCGGCACGGCCACGACCGGCGGACCTCGCTGCTCCAGCTCGGCACCGCCTCCGTCCAGGACGGGCCCGAGGTCGAGACGATGCTCCGCCGCGGCGCCCGGATCACCTTCAGCGAGGAGTCCGCCTTCGGCCGGGTGCTGCGCACCGGCATCCCGGAGCTGCTCAGCGGCAAGGACGAACTGGCCGACCTCAGCTACCCCGGCGACCCCAAGGTGCAGGCCGCGCAGGACCTCGGCGTGCACTCCCGGCTGGTCGTGCCGCTGCGCGCCCGCGGGATCGTCATCGGCCTGCTGGTGGTCAGCCGGGCCGGCTACCGCGAGGGCTTCGACCGCGACGACCTGGCCTTCGCGGTCGAGCTCGCGGACCGGGCCGGCAGCTCGCTCGACAACGCCCGGCTGTACGCCCGCGAGCGCACCGCCGCCCTCACCCTCCAGCGCACCCTGCTGCCCCAGCAGGTCCCGCAGCCGGCCGGCGTCGAGGTCGCCTACCGCTACGTCCCCGGCAGCAGCGGCACCGAGGTCGGCGGCGACTGGTTCGACGTGATCCCGCTGCCCGGCGACCGCACCGCGCTGGTGGTCGGCGACGTGATGGGCCACGGCCTGCGGGCCGCCGCCACGATGGGCCGGCTGCGGACCGCGGTACGGGTACTGGCCGCCCTCGACCTGCCGCCGGACATCCTGCTGCGGCACGTCCACGAACTCGCCGACGACCTGGCCCAGGGACCGGACGAGGCGCTCCTGGCCACCTGCGTGTACGCGGTCTACGACCCGGGCCGCCGGCGGCTGACCGTGACCAAGGCCGGGCACATCCCGCCCGTGCTGGTGGTGCCCAAGGACGGCGACGGCTCGCGGCCGACGGCCGGCGGCCCGCTGCCCGGCGGGGTCGGCCAGGTGCTGGACCTGCCCTCGGGTGCGCCGCTCGGCGTCGGCGGCGTCCCCTTCGAGTCGATCCAGCTGGAGATCCCCGAGGGCAGCCTGCTGGCGCTGTGCACCGACGGCCTGGTGGAGTCCCGGGACAAGGACCTCGACGTCGGCCTCGGCCGCCTGATCGCGGTGCTCGAACAGCCGTACGCCTCCATCCAGCAGGCCTGCGAGGCCGTGCTCGACACCATGGAGCAGGGCCGCGAGCCGGACGACGTCGCGCTGCTGCTGGCCCGCCTCAGCCACGGCGAGGTGGGGACGCCGACGGCGGGCTGGACCCTCCCGGCCGAGCCCACCGCGGTCTCCCGGGCCCGCCGCCTGGTGCGCGCCACCCTCGCCGACTGGAGCGTGGAGCACCTCACCGACACCGCGGAGCTGCTGGTCAGCGAGCTGGTGACGAACTCCGTCCGGTACGCCAGCGCGCCGATCGGCGTCCGGCTCACGCTCGGCGAGACGCTGCTCGTGGAGATCAGCGACCCGCTGCCCGACCCGCCGCGGGAGCGGCACGCCGCCGAGGCGGACGAGGGCGGCCGCGGCCTGGAGCTGGTCGGCCGGCTGGCACTGCGCTGGGGCGCCCGTGCCGAGGGCATGGGCAAGGTGGTCTGGTTCGAGCTGCCGCTCGAGGAGACCGAGCCCGACTGGTTCGACTAGCGCGGCTCCGGCGCCCGGGCCGTGTGTACGTTCTGTCCCGGATCCGCCACGTTCGCGACGTCCCGGCGACACCGCTGCGGCACCGGGGTGTCACCCAGGGTCGCAAGGGTGTCCGAGGGCTGGGCGGCGCCGACGGCGCAGGGGTCCGGAAGCGGGCCCGGCCGACCCGTCCGCCGGGTGCCCCGACGGGCGGCCGCGGGCGGGGTCGGAGCCGCCGTCGGGACAGGTCCGGACAGCCCCAGCCGGGGACTGGCGCTGATGATCGGTCATATGATGAAATTCCCGAATCCGTAGGCGGTTTAGAACCGCCGAATCGGCCCGATCCTGCCGGATCCGTGCACGACGGAGCCGGAATTCCGCACGGCTCCCGACCCGTCATTCCGATCCGTGCAGAACGGTCCGGTTCGAACAGCGGCGGCCGGGTAAGGAGCACCGGGCGGGCCTCCCCGATTCGATGTTGTGACGCTCGGGGCGTGTGCGCCCGCACCCGGATGATGAATACTCGGTCTTCTCGACATCCGGATGGGCACGGGTTGGAGGGGTCGGTCCGTTGAACAGCACTCCGGCGCCACAGGCGCCGAGCAGCAGCGGTCATGCCGCCGTGCCCGGGCAACCGGGCGCTCCGCACGCCGAGGACGTCCCGCACGCCCTCGGCGGCCACCGCCACGGCCGGCCCGGCTCGATCTACGACTACATCCGGGTCGCGACCTTCGCGATCGGCCCGGACGGCCGGATCAGCCAGTGGAGCAACCGCGCTGCCGAGTTCTTCGGCGTCCCCGCCGCCGAGGCCGTCGGGGCCGACCCGATCACCGCTTTCGTCCCCCGCGAGCTCTGGCAGCGCGGCCGGGCCCGGCTGGAGCGCATCCTCGCCGGCGAGGAGTGGATCGGCACCGCCCCCTACCGCGACGTCCGCGGCGCCGAGGGCCTTGCCGAGGTCTACGTGATGCCCGCCGAGGGCGACACCGCACCCGGCGCCACCTGCCTCGCCGTCGACGTCGGCCGGCTGCGCACCCTGGAGACCGACCTGGCCGCCTCCGAGGCGGTCTTCGGCCAGACGCCCACCGGCTTCTTCCTCTTCGACCTCGACCTGCGCCTGCGCCGGGTCAACGAGGCCTTCGCCGCCAGCGTCGGACGCCCCGCCGAGGCCCTCGACGGCCGCCAGCCCGCCGAGCTGTTCCCGCCCGCCGAGGCCGACCGGCTGATGGTCGCCCTGCGCAAGGTGCTCACCGGGGGCGAACCCATCCTCGACCTGCGCTTCAGCGGCGGCGGGCCGGCCGTCCCCGGCCGCGAGGGCCACCGCCGCTGGTCGCTCTCGCTTTTCCGGCTCACCGGCCCGGGCGGCGCCCCGATCGGCGTCGCCGGCCAGGTCCAGGACGTCACCAGCCGGCACGTCGCCGAACGCGAGGCCGCCGGAGTGCGCCGCAGCCTCGCCCTGCTGAACGAGGCCTCCACCCACATCGGCTCCACCCTCGACCTGGAGACCACCGCCAAGGAGCTGCTGGACGTGATCGTCCCGCAGTTCTGCGACGTCGCCACCGTCGACCTGTACACCGCGCTGCTCTCCGGCGACTCCGGCCCGATCTCCGGCATCCCCGGCGTCCTGGACGGCTCCGGCGAACTGCGCCGGGTCGCCGTCTCCAGCGTCGTCGGCGGCGCCTCCTCGGTGCTCGGCAGCGAGGGCGGCCTGGTGGCCGTCCCGGTCGCCGAGGCCGGCGGCACGCTCTGCTACCCGCCGCGCTCGCCGCACGCCCGCGCCCTGCGCACCGGCCGCAGCGTCGTCCCGCAGCCCGGACCCGACCCGCTGCTGCGCTCCACCCTGGTCGTCCCGCTGGTCGCCCGCGACCAGGTGCTCGGCCTCGTCCAGCTCTCCCGGGCGATCGGCTCCGAGCCGTTCGACGCCCGCGACGTGGCGATCGCCGAGGAGCTGGTGGCCCGCGCCGCCGTCTGCGTCGACAACGCCCGGCTGTACCGGCGCGAGCACGAGCGCGCGCTGATCCTCCAGCGCAGCCTGCTGCCGCCCGGCAAGCCGGAGGCGACCGGCCTGGAGATCGCCCGCCGCTACCTGCCCAGCAACAACAACACCGAGGTCGGCGGCGACTGGTTCGACGTGATCCCGCTGCCCGGCAGCCGCACCGCCCTGGTGATCGGCGACGTGATGGGCCGCGGCCTGCGCGCCGCCGTGGCGATGGGCCAGCTCAGAACCGCCGTCCGCACCCTGGCCATGCTCGACCTCGACCCCGCCGAGGTGCTCGGCGCGCTGGACGAGATCGCCCGCGGCCTCGGCGGCTCGGAGGACGCGACCGGCCAGCCCGGCACCGAGAGCGTCGAGGTCTACCTCGCCACCTGCGTCTACGCGGTGTACGACGCGGTGACCCAGCGCTGCATCATCGCCAGCGCCGGCCACCTGCCGCCCGCACTGCTCTGTCCCGGCGAGCCGGCCGTGATGCTCGACGTGCCGCCCGGCCTGCCGCTGGGCGTCGGCGGCGAGCCCTTCGAGGAGGTCGAGTTCACCCTGCCGGACGGCGCCGTGCTCGGCCTGTACACCGACGGCCTGGTGGAGTCCCGCAAGCACCAGCTGGACGAGGGCCTGCGGGCCTTCCGCACCGCGCTGACCAACGGCTCCAAGCAGCTGGAGCAGCTCTGCGACGAGGTGCTGGACGAGCTGATCCCGCACCACGGCGAGGACGACATCGCACTCCTCATGGCCAAGGTCGAGGCCCTGCCCCAGGACTCGGTCGGCGACTGGAGGCTGCCGCCGGAGCCGACCTCGGTCGGCCGGGCCCGCGAGAGCGCCTGCGACTGGCTGATCGGCCGCGGCCTGGACGAGCTGGTCGACACCACCGAGCTGCTGGTCAGCGAGCTGGTCACGAACGCCCTGCGACACGGCCGCGGCGAGATCCGGCTGCGGCTGCTGCGCGACCGGACGGTGGTCTGCGAGGTCTGGGACGACGGGTACGCGCAGCCCCGCCAACGGCGCGCGCAGGAGACCGACGAGGGCGGCCGCGGTCTCCAGCTGGTCAGCCTGCTCGCCGAGCGCTGGGGCAGCCGCCGGACCCCGAAGGGCAAGATCGTCTGGTTCGAACTGGCGCTCTGACACCGCCCGCTGGGCCGCCCGGGTGGATCTGCCCGCCCGGGCGCCGTGTCGCCCCGGGGCGGTGCTCCCGATGGCTTTCAGTGGTCGGCAAACCCGGACTCCCTCGGGTCGGCCGACTAGCTGCCGGAGGAGCGCATGCGCGCCAACCAGTTCGTCGTCGCGGCCGCCGCGCTGTGCCTGGCCGCCGCCCTCGGCGGCTGCACCGGCGGCGGCGGAGCGGCGGCCGGACCGCCCCTGTCCGACATCACCGCCGCCGACCGGGCGCAGACCCGGGACGGCGGTACGGTGCGCTGGGCGGTGGACGCCGTCCCAGCCACCCTGAACGTCTACCAGCCGGACGCGACCGCCGACTCCGCGCTGATCGCCCGCGCGCTGCTGCCCGGCCTGTTCCGGGTGGACGACCGCGGCCGGGTCGCCCCCGACCCCGACTACCTGGCCGGCGCCGACTCCACCCCGGCCGGCCACAGCCCGCAGACCGTCACCTACCGGCTGAACCCGGCCGCGGTCTGGAGCGACGGCTCGCCGCTGTCCGCGGCCGACTTCGCCGCCCAGTGGAAGGCGCTGTCCGGCGCCGACCCGGCCTTCCGCAGCACCCGGCCGGCCGGGTACGACGCCATCGCCTCGGTCGCCCAGGGCAGCGGCCCGCACGAGGTCAAGGTGGTCTTCAAACAGCCGTACGCCGACTGGCGGTCGCTGTTCAGCCCGCTCTACCCGGCCGCCAGGACGTCCGCCGCGGACACCTTCAACCAGCCGCTGGACGGGTCCTTCCGCACCTCGGCCGGGCCGTTCACGCTCGCCGGTTACGACCGCGACGCCGGCCACGCCACGCTCGCCCGCAACCCCCGCTGGTGGGGCGAGCGGGCCAAGGCCGACGGCATCGACTTCACCGCCGTCCCGGCGGCCGGGCGGATCGACGCCCTCGACCACAACACCCTCGACATCGCCGGGCTCACCACCTCCGTCGACCGGGCCACCGCCGACGGCGCGGGCGCCGCCGCCCCGCCGGACGCCGCCGCCCTCGCCGAGGCCAGCGCGGCGGCCCTGAAGCGGGCCGAGGCCCTGCCCGGCCTCACCGTGCACCGGGCGCCGGACGCCGCCTTCACCCAGCTCACCCTCAATGCGGCGAAGGGCCCGCTGGCCGACCCGGCCGTCCGCCAGGCGGTCGCCCGTGCGGTCGACCGCCAGCAGGTCGCCACCGCCGCTCTCGGACCGCTCGGCCTCGGCGCCGTCCCGCTCGGCAACCACCTGCTGCTGACCGGGCAGGACGGCTACCGCGACAACAGCGGCGCGCTCGGCACCGACAGTCCCGCGACCCTGCTCGACCGGGCCGGCTGGAAGGCCGCGGACGGCAAGCGCAGCAAGGACGGCAAGCCGCTCGCGCTGGCCCTGCTCGTCCCGGACGGCTCCGCCACCGCCCGGCGCACCGCCGACGCGATCACCGGGGAGCTCACCGCGGCCGGCATCGCGGTCACCCTCCGGGCGGTTCCGGCCGACGCCTTCGTCACCGACCACCTCGCCAAGGGCGACTTCGACCTGGCGCTGTTCTCCTGGCCGGTCAGCGCGTTCCCGGCCGACGCCCGGCCGCTGTACGCCAAGCCGCAGCCCGGGCCGGACGGCGTGCCGGTGCTCGGCCGCAACTACGCGGGGACCGGCACCGCCGAGATCGACCGCCTGCTGGACCGGGCCGCCGCCGAGCTCGACCCGGCCGCCCGCACCTCGCTGCTCCAGCAGGCGGACGCCCGGCTGTGGCAGCTGGCCGACGTGGTGCCGCTCTACCGCCGGCCCGACCTGGTCGCCGTCCGCAACGGCGTGGCCGGCGCCGGGGTGTACGGCTTCGAGACGCCCCGCTACCAGGACGTCGGGTTCCGGACGACGTGACGGGGGCCGGCCGGGATCAGCCGGCCGGCTCCACCGTCAGCAGGCCGATCCGTCCCTCCACCGCGGCGATCCGGGCGAGCTCCGGGCAGAGCGCCCGGGCCCGGCCGACGGCCTGCCGGGCCTCGTCCGTCCGGCCGACCCCGGCGAGCGCCGCCGCGAGCGCGCACTCGGCCTGCGCCCGGGCGAGCGGCCCGGTGGCCTGGCCGGCCGCCCGCCGGGCCAGCGAGAGGGCCTCCTCGCGCTCGCCGTTCAGCAGGGCCAGCCAGGCCGGGGCGGGGGAGTGGCGCAGCAGCGCGGGGAACGCGGCGCCGGCGGCCGCGACGGCCTGTTCCAGCTGCGGCAGGTAGCCGGCCGGCGGCAGCTCACCGGTCTCGGCGGCGCCGACGAAGGCCCCGGCGAGCTGGAGGTGGGCCTGCGCGGTGCGGGCCCGGCCCACCACGGCGGACGCCGCGGCGCGGGCGAGCGTCGCACTCTCCTCGTACCGGCCGCGGGCCTCGGCGATGCCGGCCCGCAGCAGGTACTCCTGGCCGCCGGGCACCCGGTCCGCGGCGAGCGGCCCCAGGGCCGCCTCGGCCTTCGCCAGGTCGCCCCGGACGTGGGCCCGCACCGCGGCGATGCCGTCCGCGCCCAGCGCCAGGCCGTCGGCGGTCGCCCTCGGCAGGAACGGCATGCGCAGCAGCATCCAGCCCGCCGACATCGGCTGCCAGACGGCGACCAGCGAAACGACCGCCAGGAAGAGCACGCCGAAGGCGAGCGAGCGGCCCGGTGAGGGCAGGGTGATCAGCCAGACGCCGAGCGCGATCTGGACGGCGGAGGCCAGCAGGGTCGCCAGCCAGAGCCGGGGCCGCAGCGCGGGGCCGGCCACCGGCACCCGCTCGATGCACAGGAACGGGATCAGCACCCGGCGTACGGACAGCGTGATCGGGCCGACGGTGAACTCGGCCAGCCGCGGGCCGAAGCCGAGCACCGCGGTGACCGGGGCGCCCGCGAGCCGGCCGGTGAGCAGGGCGGCGAGGTGGGCGCTCTGCAGGCCGAGCAGGGCGCCGAGGCCGGCCCAGACCCCTTCGAGCAGCGGTCGGAACGCCCGGCCGTCGCCGCCCTGCAGCAGGGCGAGTCCGACGAGGAGGACGAGGCACGTCGGCAGCAGCCGGCGCCGGGCGCGGGCGGGATCGGAGGTCGATGATCTTGTCATCGCAGCAGGGTGGCGCATTCCGTACGGGTACGGGCGATCCGTGGCCCAGTTGTGATCTTGCACGCGGTGCCATCCGCCGTTTCGGCCTCCGGGGGCGCTTCCCCGTACCATAGGAAGAGCCGTGGCATGGTGTGCCCGGCGGGTGGACCGGTAGTAGCAGGCGGGAACGGGCGGCGGCGATCGACAGGGATCGCAAGTCGGCGTCACGCAGCCGGGCGCCGAAACCCACGAACCGGGAGATTCCGCTCCGCATGCCCACGCGCAACGACATCCGTAACGTCGCCATCGTCGCCCACGTCGACCACGGCAAGACCACCCTGGTCGACGCCATGCTGAAGCAGGCCGGCGCCTTCGCCGCCCACCAGCACCTCGACGACCGCATGATGGACTCGAACGACCTGGAGCGCGAGAAGGGCATCACCATTCTCGCGAAGAACACCGCGGTCAAGTACCACCCCAAGGACGGTGGCGCGCCGATCACCATCAACATCATCGACACCCCGGGCCACGCCGACTTCGGTGGCGAGGTCGAGCGCGGCCTGTCGATGGTGGACGCGGTCGTGCTGCTGGTCGACGCCTCCGAGGGCCCGCTGCCGCAGACCCGCTTCGTGCTCCGCAAGGCGCTCACCGCGCGCCTGCCCGTCATCCTCTGCATCAACAAGACGGACCGCCCGGACGCCCGGATCGACGAGGTCATCAACGAGACCTACGACCTCTTCCTCGACCTGGACGCGGACGAGGACCAGATCGAGTTCCCGATCGTCTACGCCTGTGCCCGTGACGGCGTCGCCTCGCTGACCAAGCCGGAGAACGGCACCGTCCCGGCCGACTCCACCAGCCTGGAGCCGTTCTTCTCCACCATCCTGGAGCACGTCCCGGCGCCGACCTTCGACGAGGACGCCCCGCTGCAGGCCCACGTCACCAACCTGGACGCCGACAACTTCCTCGGCCGCATCGCGCTGCTCCGCGTCGAGCAGGGCGAGCTGCGCAAGGGCCAGACCGTGGCCTGGATCAAGCGCGACGGCTCGATCCAGAACGTGCGCATCTCCGAGCTGCTGATGACCGAGGCGCTCACCCGCAAGCCGGCCGAGGTGGCGGGCCCGGGCGACATCTGCGCGGTCGCCGGCATCTCCGACATCATGATCGGCGAGACCCTGGCCGACACCGAGAACCCGATCGCGCTGCCGCTGATCACGGTGGACGAGCCGGCCATCTCGATGACCATCGGCACCAACACCTCGCCGCTGGTCGGCAAGGGCGGCAGCGGCAAGGGCGCGGACGCCAAGTCCGGCGCCAAGGTCGACCGCAAGGTCACCGCCCGCCAGGTGAAGGACCGCCTGGACCGCGAGCTCATCGGCAACGTGTCGCTCCGCGTCCTGGACACCGAGCGCCCGGACGCCTGGGAGGTGCAGGGCCGCGGTGAGCTGGCGCTGGCCATCCTGATCGAGACCATGCGCCGCGAGGGCTTCGAGCTGACCGTCGGCAAGCCGCAGGTGGTCACCCGCGAGGTCAACGGCAAGACCCACGAGCCGGTCGAGCGCCTGACCGTGGACGTCCCCGAGGAGCACATGGGTGCCGTCACCCAGCTCATGGGCATCCGCAAGGGCCGGATGGACAACATGTCCAACCACGGCTCGGGCTGGGTCCGCATGGAGTTCGTGGTGCCCTCCCGCGGTCTGATCGGCTTCCGCACGGAGTTCCTGACCAACACCCGCGGCACCGGTATCGCGCACTCGATCCACGAGGGCTACGAGCCGTGGTTCGGCACCCTGACCACCCGCAACAACGGCTCGCTGGTCGCCGACCGCTCCGGCGTAGTCACCGCCTTCGCGATGACCAACCTGCAGGAGCGCGGCGTGCTCTTCTGCGAGCCGGGCACCGAGGTGTACGAGGGCATGATCGTCGGTGAGAACTCGCGCTCCGACGACATGGACGTGAACATCACCAAGGAGAAGAAGCTCACCAACATGCGGTCGTCGAACGCCGACGTCGCCGAGTCGATCGTCCCGCCGCGCAAGCTCTCGCTGGAGCAGTCGCTGGAGTTCTGCCGCGAGGACGAGTGCATCGAGGTGACCCCGGAGACCGTGCGCATCCGCAAGGTCGTCCTGGACGCCAAGGAGCGCGGCCGCACCGCGTCGCGCGCCAAGAAGAGCTGACGCCGCCAGACGGCTCACCGGCCGGGGGCCGCCCCCCCCCGGGGGGCGGCGGTCCCCGGCGGCTAGGATCGTGGAGGCAGGGCCCGCGGGCGTCCGGGCGGTGCCCGCCGGAGAGCACGGGAGTCCCGGGATGACTCGGCACCTGATCACCAGCGCGCTTCCGTACATCAACGGGATCAAGCACCTGGGCAACATGGTCGGGTCGATGCTCCCGGCGGACGTGTACGCCCGCTACCTGCGGCTGCGCGGCCACGAGGTGCTGTACATCTGCGCCACCGACGAGCACGGCACGCCCGCCGAGCTGGCCGCCCAGGAGGCGGGGCTGCCGGTCGCCGAGTTCTGCGCCCGGGCGCACGACCGGCAGAGGGCGGTCTACGAGGGCTTCGAGCTGTCCTTCGACTTCTTCGGCCGCAGCTCCTCGCCGCAGAACCGGGAGATCACCCAGGAGATCGCCCGCGAGCTGCACGCCAACGGTTTCATCGAGGAACGGGCGATCCGCCAGGTGTACTCCGTCACCGACGGGCGCTTCCTGCCGGACCGGTACATCGTCGGCACCTGCCCGCACTGCGGGTACGACCGGGCCCGCGGCGACCAGTGCGAGAACTGCACCCGCGTCCTGGACCCGACCGATCTGCTCGAACCGCGCTCCGCGATCAGCGGCAGCTCCGACCTGGAGGTCCGGGAGACCGAGCACCTGTTCCTGCTCCAGTCGAGGCTGACCGACGAGGTCGAGGCGTGGATCGCCGCCACCGGCGACAACTGGCCCGTCCTCGCCTCCTCGATCGCCCGGAAGTGGCTGACCGAGGGCCTGCAGGACCGCTCGATCACCCGTGATCTGGAGTGGGGTGTCCCGGTGCCCGCCGATGTGTGGCCGGAGCTGGCCGCGGCGGGCAAGGTTTTCTACGTCTGGTTCGACGCCCCGATCGAGTACATCGGCGCCACCAAGGAGTGGGCCGACGCGGCCGCGGCCGGCGAGGTCCGCGACTGGAAGTCCTGGTGGTACGAGGCCGACGACACCGTCCGCTACACGGAGTTCATGGCCAAGGACAACGTCCCGTTCCACACCGTGATGTTCCCCGCCACGATCCTCGGCTCACGCCGGCCGTGGAAGAAGGTCGACTACGTCAAGGCGTTCAACTGGCTGACGTACTACGGGGGCAAGTTCTCCACCAGCCAGAGGCTGGGCGTCTTCACCGACGTCGCGCTGGAGCTGCTGCCCGCCGACTACTGGCGCTACTTCCTGATGGCGCACGCCCCCGAGTCGGACGACTCCAGCTTCACCTGGGACCTGTTCGCCTCCGTGGTCAACAAGGACCTGGCCGACACCTTCGGCAACTTCGTCAACCGCGTGCTCTCGTTCAGCCGCAAGCGCTTCGGCGACGCCGTCCCGGCCGGCGGTGCCGCCGGGGAGGCCGAGCAGCGCCTCGGCGCGCAGGTCGCCGGACTGCTGGCCGAGTACGAGGGCAACCTGGACGCACTGAACTTCCGCAAGGCCGCCCGGAGCCTGCGGGCACTGTGGAGCGCGGGCAACGCGTACCTCGACGAGAAGGCGCCGTGGCTCCAGGTGAGGACCGACCCGGAGGCCGCCGCGCTCACCCTGCGCACGGCGATGAACCTGATCTACCTCTACGCGGTCGTCTCCGAACCGTTCGTCCCCGGCGCCGCGAAGGCCGTCCGTGCGTCCTTCGCGCTCGACCGGGACGCCGCCGCGGCCACCCCGACCTGGGTGGACGCGGACCGGGCCGGGGCACTGGACCTGGTGCCGGCGGGCACCGCGTTCTCCGTCCCGCCGGTCCTCTTCGCCAAGATCACCGACGAGGACCTGGCCGCCTGGACCGAGCGCTTCGGCGGCCGGCCCGAATCCGCCTGATCCGCCGCGCCGTCCGGCTCCGCGCAGAACCGCCCGACCGCTCCCCCGCCGGGTTCCGGCAGGCCCGAGGACCGGCCGTGCCGGGCCGACTGTCCGATCATCAGGTGTCAGAACGGGCGAAGCCGGGCATCTGGTGGGCGTCGGCTCTGCGAAAGGGGCGGGGATGGCGGCGGTCGGATGGATCCTGCTGGCCGTACTCGCGGGCGGCGCCGCCGCCGGCTGGCGGTGGTACCGGCACCCCGGCGCGCGGGCCCACGCCTTCGGCGAGGAGCACGCCGCCCTGCGCGGCGACCTCACCGCGGCCCGGCGCAAGGTCCGCGACGAGGTCCGGGCGGAGCGGCGCGAGCGCGTCCGGGCCGAACGGGTGGTCAAGACCCGCGAGGCCGAGCACCGGGAGCGGATCAGGGCCGTCGAGGAGCGGCTGGCCGAGCTGCTCGACCCCGGCTCCGGCGAGGAGATCGACACCCTGGGCGACCTGACCCTGTTCGAACACGTGCTGGCGTCCGAGTCCCGGGAGCTGCCGCTGTCGGGCCTGCGGGTCTCCGTCCGCTCCGGCCGCGAGGGCTGGCAGCTGCGGCTGCGCTCCCCGCACGGCCGGGCGTGGGACGAGGCGTACCCGCGGGAGCAGTTCGACGAGCACGAGGTCCGCCGGTTCGCCGGCCGGATCGAGCGCGCGGTCGGCTACGCGGAGCGGTTCGACGGTGTGCAGCAGCGCCGGATCGACGACACCGAGGACGAGTTGGCGGAGGTCCGCGCCGACACCGCCGCCGCGGACGAGGCCCGTGCCGCGCTGGCGGACCTGCTCGACCGCCACCGCCGGGACGGCCGGTCCTCGCTCGCCCGCGCGGAGTTGGAGGCCGTCCGCAAGCGGTGGCAGGCGGTCACCGGGCACCTGCCGCCGCGCTGACCGCCCGGGCCGCCGCCCTCCTCGGACCGGTCGACCCGGATCATCGGCCCGGATCAGCCGCGCGGGCGGGTACCGATCACCACCGTGGCGTAGAGCTCCTCGCTGTCCACCACCCGTACGGACATCCCGGCCTCCCTGAACACCCGCGCGGCAAGGGCAGCCTGGGACTCCCCGGCCTCGACGAGGAGGTGCCCGCCGGGAGCCAGCCAGGCACCGGCGCCGGCCGCCACCCGGCGCTGCACGTCGAGTCCGTCCGCCCCGCCGTCGAGCGCCACCAGCGGCTCGTGGAGGCGGGCCTCGGGCGGCAGCAGGCCGACCGAACCGCTCGGCACGTACGGGGTGTTGGCGACCAGCAGGTCGACCCGGCCGCGCAGCCCCTCGGGCAGCGGCGCGAACAGGTCGCCCTGGTGGACCGTGCCGCCGTAGCGGGCGAGGTTGCGGCGGGCGCACCGGACGGCGGCCGGCTCGACGTCGGCGGCGTGCAGTTCGGCCGGGTCCAGGGCCGCCGCCAGCGCGGCGCCCAGCGCGCCGCTGCCGCAGCAGAGGTCGAGCACCACCGGGTGCGGCGGTGCGAGCGCGATCGCCTGCCGGACGAGGAACTCGGTGCGCCGGCGCGGGACGAACACGCCTTCGTCCACCGCCACCCGCAGACCGCAGAAGTCGGCCCAGCCGACGACGTGTTCGAGCGGCAGGCCGGCGGCCCGGCGCCCGACCATGGCGGCGAGCTCGTCCGGGGTGCGCGCCGAGGAGAGCAGCAGATCCGCCTCGTCCTCGGCGAAGACGCAGCCGGCGGCGCGCAGGGCACGGACCACGTCGGACGGGGAGAGCGGGGGAACACCTGGGGACATGAGAGCCTTTCGGATACCGAAGGGTGCTCTCGCGGCCGCCTAGGAGAGGGCGGCCACCGGGACGGCCGGGGAGAGCACCGGGACAGCTGCTGCGGTGATCGGTCCCACCTCCTCGGGCCGTGCGGGGCGCATGTCGCCCCGTTGGGGACGCCACACTACCCGATCCGCAGGGGGCCGATCGGGGGTCGCGGCGGAAATCCGCTGGGCCCGGCGGACGCCGGGCGGCAGCATGGGCGGCGTGAGAACTCCGCTGCGGCAGATCCGGGCCGTCTACACCGAGGACACCGTCACGCTCTACCAGGCGTTCGTCCCGGAGATCGCCGGTCCGGCGGCCGAGCACGGCCGGTTCCCGGCGGCGTTCGACCGCGGCCGGATGACCTGGGTCAAGCCGTCGTTCCTCTGGATGATGTACCGCAGCGACTGGGCGCGCGCGGCGGGTCAGGAGCGGGTGCTGGCGGTCACCGTGCGGCGCGAGGGCTTCGAGTGGGCGCTGGCCCGGGCGGTGCCGAGCGGGTACGACGCCGAGCGGTACCGATCCCGGGACGCGTGGCGGCGCGACGTGCGCCGGGGTGCGGTGCGCATCCAGTGGGACCCGGAGCGGGACCTGCAGCTGCGGGCGATGCCGTGGCGGTCGCTGCAGCTGGGACTGCGCGGCGAGGCGGTGGCCCGGTACGCCGACGAGTGGATCACCGGGATCGAGGACGTCACCGGGCTGGCCCGCCGGGTGCACCGGGAGCGGACGGCCGCCCTGCTCCCCGCGGAGCGGCCGTACCCGCTGCCGGTGGGGATCGCCGCCCGGCTCGGCGCCGGGGCCGGCGACCCCCTCTAGCTGCGGACCCGCAGATCAGGGCAGGTAGACGATGCCCAGCTTGGTCGGCCGCCAGAGCTGGGCTCTCGCGCCGGTGTCCGCCGCGAGGGCGACCAGCCGGTTGCCCTGGCCGTCGAGGTCACCGGTGGCGGCCAGCACCTTGCCGCGGTCCTGCGAGTCGGCGATCTTGTACAGGCCGTCGCCGGCCGGGACGAAGACCCAGCGCTGGTTGCCGCCGCCGTTGCAGCGCCACTGCTCGATGCGGGTGCCGACGGCGGTGGAGCCGCCGGTGGCGTCCAGGCACATGTCGCGGTTGCCGCTGAAGTCCACCTCGAAGGTGCCGCCGGCCTTGGCCTCCAGCACGAAGGACTGGTTGAGCCCGCCGGTGGCCGGATAGGTGATCGCGGCCCGGCCGTTGGTCGAGTCGCCGTAGGTGCCGCCGCCCGCGAGGTCGAGCACCTTGCCGTCGGAGGCGTTGGTGAACTGGTACCAGGAGCCGTCCTCCGGCGCGTCCGGGAACGGGCGGCCCGGGGTGAGCGGCGTGATGGAGGTGGTGTTCTTCGCGTTCAGCGAGCAGAACGCCTCCGGCAGGGCGGACTGGGCGTAGAACTGCGCCAGGCAGACCGCCTCGCCCCGGTAGCCGGCCACCCGCAGGTGGTACGACTGCCGGACCATGTTCATGCACACGCCGGGGATGCCGATCTCCGCGTCGCAGCCGTTGCGGGTGCGCTCGGAGGTGTCGATGACGTCGCCGTTGGTGTACTCGTACGGCGAGCTGGTCCACTCCGCGCAGACCTCGTGGCCGTAGCTGACCCGCCGCTGGTCGAGGTAGCGCACCCCGGGGACCTGCGAGGCGGCCTGGCGCAGGGCGTCGCTGAAGGCCGGGACGACCAGGTTGTGGCCCCAGGCGAGGTCCTCGGGGAAGGCCGGGCAGCCGTCCGCGATCTTGCCGAGGTAGTCGTTGCGGCGGATGTCGGGCGTGATCGGGGTGAAGTACGACTGGTAGACCAGCTGGTAGGTGGAGTCGTCGTAGCCCGCCCGCCGCATGGTGTTGCGGACGTTGGTCAGCGCGGCCACCACCTTCGGCTTGACCCGCTCGGCGCGCTGCGCGATCTCGGCGGTGCCGATGGTGTCCCGGCAGCCCTGCGACTTGGGGATCGGGAAGTACTGGCCGAGGCAGGACAGCATGATGCCGGAGAAGTCGAAGTCGTCGTTGGCGCCGATCGTGACGACCACCATCTTGATGTCGTACTGCGAGGCGGCGGCGGCCAGTTGGACGTCCTGCTTGGGCTCGCCGAAGTCGCCGCTGCCGCCGCCGGTGATCTTCGCCAGGGCCGGGTCGCTGACCAGGTCGCCGGTCTGGGCGCCGGAGCAGGCGAGGTCGATCGGGGTGACGCCGGGCAGGCCGGTCACGAAGATCTCCGACTTCGCCGAGCGGTGGCAGTAGTTGGCGGGGGTGTCGGTGCCCGGCAGGTAGTCGTCGCCGGTGTCGGTGCCGGCGCCCTCGCCGGAGATGGCGCTGTCGCCGAGGGCGACGATCGCGGCGGGCCTGGCGGTCGCGCCGGCGTCGGCGGCCCGGGCGGGTGCGGCGGCCTCGACGCCGCCGAGACCGAGTGCTCCGGCGAGTGCGGCGGCGGCCAGCAGGGCGGCCGGCCGACATCGCAGGGCACCGGAGAGGGATGACCTGGTCACGCGAACTCCTCGGGAGGGTGGGGGTGCCGCACGGCGGGGCCGGCGGCGGTGGAGTGCGGTGCGTGCGGTGCGGGGTGTGCGCGGTACGGGCGGTGCGCGGTGCAGGGCGGCGGGGCGGGACACCCGCAAAATATGAGCCCGGCTCACATGTTAGGTACTGACAAGTAACGCAACAAGGCCCGCGACAGGACCTTCCGCCGCGGGCGGGCACCCGGCGGCGGGCACGCGACAGGGCCGCCGCCCGCGTTCCAGGAGGGGGAACGGGGCGGCGGCCCGGATGTCGCGGAATCGACCGTCGAACGGCGCGTCAGGCGGAGGAGCCCGATCAGCCCACGTTCGCGCAGGAGTTGCCGAACGCCGGGTTCAGCAGGCCGATGACGTCGACCGAGTTGCCGCAGACGTTGACCGGGACGTGCACCGGGACCTGGATGCTGTTGCCCGAGGCGACACCCGGGGAACCGGCCGCGACGCCCTCGGCGCCGGAGCTCGCCATCGCGGAGCCGGCACCGGCAGCGACGATGCCCACAACGGCGGCGCCGACAGCGGCGGCCTTCTTGACGCTCATAAGAGTCTCCTCGTTCTTCACAGTCTTCGTGCCGCACAGGCTCAGCACGGAAGCGCACAGGGCGTGCACCGGGCCCAACGAGCCCCCGCCGGGCGGGTACCGAACGGCCCGTCACATTCACCCGTTCGCAGCAGCGGAGGCATTCGGGTGATCACGGAACCCACCCGTTTCCCCCGGGCCGCTCGGTCGTTCTTCCTGACGAACCGGCACCACCGGCCCGGCCGCGGCCGGACCGGCCGGACCGTCCGTCCGGCGGCCCCCGGGCCCCCCCCGCGGGCCGCGCCGGTGGGGCGGGCCCCCCGGACCGTAAGATTCTTCTCCATGCGCACCATCGCCCACGGCGGGGT
>NZ_JBHWBW010000127.1:0-18186 GCF_042735675.1 Kitasatospora sp. NPDC059571 | reverse complement strand
CAGCGCGACCCCCCCCACCCCCGCCCCCCCCCCCGCCCCCCCGCCCCCCCCCCCGCCCGGGGCCCCCCCCCCCCCCCCCCGGGCGCGGCCCCCCCCCGTGCGCAGCCCGGGGGCGCCGGCGGCGGGCCCCGGGCGCTGCGGCAGCAGTCCCGCGCCGAGGTCGCGCCGCTCCACCAGCAGGTACGCGGCGCCCACCGCCGCGGCGGCGGCCGCGCCCGACAGCACCAGCAGCCACCAGCGGTCGCCGGCGAACGGCCGGACCTCCTCGGCCCAGCCGAGCGGCGAGAGCAGCACCACCCGGTGCGGGCCCGCGTCGCCGGCCGCGCGCAGAACGAACGCGGCGGCGAGGACGGTGCCGGCGATGCCGTTGGCGGCGCGCGCCGTCCCGGCGACCTGGGCGGCCACCGCGGCGACGCCGGCGAAGAGCAGGCCGCTGCCACCGAGCGCGAGGCCGAAGGCCAGCGAGCCGGCCGGGGCCTGTCCGGCGGCGATCAGGCAGCCGGACACCAGGACGGCGAGCAGCAGGTCGGCGCAGGCGGCGGCGAGCAGGCCGGCGGTGAGCGGGGCACGGCGGCCGACCGCGCCCGCCCCGATGAGTTCCAGCCGGCCGTCCTCCTCCTCGGCGCGGGTGTGCCGGACCACCAGCAGGATGCTCATCAGCGCGGCGAGCACCGCGCCGAAGGCGCCCATCCGCCAGGCCGTCAGCCCGCCGACGGTACTCGCGTCGTGGAGCGGCCCGTAGAGGGCGCGCAGCGAGGAGTTGGAGGCGATGCCCAGGCCGAACGCCTGCCGCTCGGCGGCGGTGCCGTACAGCGTGCGGAAGGAGAACGCGGTGGAGGCCACCGAGGCGGTCAGCGCGTACAGCCAGACCGGCAGCACGATCCGGTCGCGGCGCAGCGCGAGGCGCAGCAGGATGCCGGTGCCGGCGTAGGCCTTCACCGGGCCACCGCCGGTGCGGCGGGGCCGGCGGGGCCCGAGGGGTCGGCGGGGTCGGCCGGGTCGCCGTCGGGGCGGCCGTAGTGGCGCAGGAAGAGCTCCTCCAGGGTGGGCGGACGGCTCGTCAGGCTCCGGACGCCGACCGCGGTCAGCGCCCGCAGCACGCCGTCCAGCCGGTCGGCGTCGACCTGGCAGTGCAGCCGGGTGCCCTCGGCGACCAGGCCGTGGACGCCCTCCAGCCGGGGCGCCGGGCCGGCCAGTTCGGCGTCGATCGTGGTGCGGGTGAGGTGCCGCAGCTCGGCGAGGGTGCCGCTCTCGACGGTGCGGCCGGCCCGGATGATGCTGACCCGGTCGCAGAGCGCCTCGACCTCCGAGAGCACGTGGCTGGAGAGCAGCACGGTGCGGCCGCGTTCGCGCTCCTCGCGGACGCAGCCGCGGAAGACCTCCTCCATCAGCGGGTCGAGTCCGGAGGTGGGCTCGTCGAGGACGAGCAGTTCGGTGTCGGAGGCGAGCGCGGCGACCAGTGCGACCTTCTGCCGGTTGCCCTTGGAGTAGGCGCGGCCCTTCTTGGTGGGGTCGAGCTCGAAGCGCTCCAGCAGCTCGGCACGGCGGGCCGGGTCGAGGCCGCCGCGCAGCCGGCCGAGCAGGTCGATGGCCTCGCCGCCGGTGAGGTTGCGCCAGAGGGTGACGTCGCCGGGGACGTAGGCGAGCCGGCGGTGCAGGGCCACCGCGTCGCGCCAGGGGTCGCCGTCGAGCAGCCGGGCGGTGCCGCCGTCGGCGCGCAGCAGGCCGAGCAGGACGCGGACGGTGGTGGACTTGCCCGCCCCGTTGGGCCCGAGGAAGCCGTGCACCTCGCCGCGGGCGACGGTGAGGTCGAGCCCGTCGAGGGCGCGCGTCCGGCCGAAGTTCTTGACCAGGCCGGTCACGGAGATGGCGGTCGTCATGGCCCGACCGTACTCTTGTTTCACAGATTCGTGAAGTTAGTGAATACCGAGGATTTCGGGAACGGTTGCCGGGTGCCCGAGGATGGGCCGGTGATCGCACCGGGGACGGGAGAGCGCGCGGTGGAACGGGACGAGGCGGCGGTCGGCGCCTTCATCGAGCGCTTCGCCGGCGTGATGGCCGACGCCGGCTTCCCCCGGATGCCCGCCCGGGTCTTCACCGCCCTGCTGGCCGCCGACTCCGGCCGCCTCACCGCCGCCGAGATCGGCGCGTCCCTGCAGGTCAGCCCGGCCGCGGTGTCCGGCGCGGTGCGCTTCCTCACCCAGGTCGGCCTGGTCGGGCGCGAACGCGAGGCGGGCTCCCGCCGGGACCGCTACCGGGTGCACGACGACGCCTGGTACGAGGCCTCGATGCGCCGTGACCGGGAGCTGGTGCGCTGGGAGGCCGGCCTGCGCGAGGGCATCGACGCGCTCGGCGCCGACACCCCCGCCGGGGCGCGGCTGACCGAGTCGCTGGAGTTCTTCGCCTTCATGCGCGCCGAGCTGCCCGGCCTGCTCGCCCGCTGGCACGACCGCCGCACCGTGCTGCGCGAGGCGCCCTGACCTGCCGGGCGCACCGTCAGGTCCAGCGGTTCCAGGCGCCGTCCTCGCCGTCCTCCCCCTCCGGACGCCCGGCCTGTTCCGGCGGCACCGGCCCGGCCGGGGCGACGTACCGCCCCCGGACGGCAAGCTGGGCCTGCGCGACGGTCCGCGCCACCTCGTCCGGGTCGTCGAGACCGACCAGGAGGACCTCCTGCGCGCCCCGCCGCCCCACCCCGCGGGCGGCCGCCTCGACCGGCTCCAGCACCACCGCGCCGTACGCCACCCGCGGCGCCGCGAGACCGGCCAGCGGCACCGACGCGGACCCGCGCGGCCCCGCCCCGCGCACCCTCACGAGCCGGCGGTCCGTCAGCACGTGGACGGTGCGCGGCGCCCGGAGCCGGCGCAGCACCAGGGCGCCCGGCCCGAGCCACAGCGCGCCGAGCGCGAACAGCGCCGTGACGACCAGGAAGACCGGCTCGGTGCCGAGGCCGAGGGCCACCGCGAACCCGGCGGCCGCCACGGCCGACAGCGCCTGAACGAGCTCGTACGGGCCGTACCACCAGCGGACGGCGCCGGGCCGGCCCGTCCACAGCACGCGCTCCCGGGCAGCCGGCGCGAAACCGGCCGGCAGCTCCGGAGCGGGCCCGGCGGCCGGTTCGGGCGCCGCGGCCGGCGGCCTGCACGCGACCGCCCGGCCCTGCTGAAGGGCCGCCAGCGCGCCCTGCGGGTCCTCGGGTGCCCGCAGGACCGGCAGCGGCGCGGCGGACGGCGTCCGCAGCAGCTCCGCGACGACCGCGGCAAGGCCCGTGCCGGCGCCGCCGAGCACCACGTCCGAGCCGCGCAGCCGCGGCTCCGGCAGCGCGTCCAGCCACCAGGCGTCGGTGCCCTCCGCACCGCGGACCACCAGGCGCCGGTCGGTCACCGTGTACTGCTCGGTGCGGCGGACGGCGGGCCCGCTCACCAGCAGCCGGTACAGCAGCGCGCCGAGCTGGAGGCACCAGCCCGCCACCACGAACGCCCGGGCCGCGCCCGTCCGGTCGACCTCCGCGCCCCACTGCACCACGACCAGCCCGGTCATCGCGGCGCCCATCGCGAGCAGCACCGCGGCGGCGGCCAGCGCGGTGCCGGACGGACCCGTCCGCCCCGGCCGCCCCGTCCACAGCACCCGTTCGTCCGGCAGCAGTTGTGCGCCCTCGTCCATGATCCACCCCTTCGGTGAGGCGATCATGATGGCACTGCGGTCCGCCCGGCGGGAGGGCGGGTGTCAGCCGAGGTAGGCGGGGGCGACCGCGGAGCGGGTGAGCACGGCGGCGGCGCCGCTGCCGTCGGCGGGCACCGTCCACAGGTCGGCGCCGTAGTCGCCGGCCAGCGCGTACACCAGGGTGTGGCCGTCGGCCCACAGGGCCTGGTCGTCGACGTCGCGCTGCTCGGCGGTGGCGCTCTCCGTCATGGTCGCCAGGTCCAGCACGTACAGCCGCCAGGGGGCGTCCGGGGACGCGCCCGCGACGCGCTTCTTGTAGGCGATCCGGGTGCCGTCCGGGGAGAGCGAGGGGCACTCGACGTTCTCGTGCAGGGTCGTCAGGGTGCGGGCGGCCAGGTCGCCGCGGGCCAGGTAGGTCTTCCCGCCGGTGGCGACGGTGACGTAGAAGTGCGCGTCGTCGGCGAAGGTGACGCCCCAGACGTTCAGGTCCGGTGCGTTCAGCGGCTTGCCGTCCCTGAGGACGGTGAACGTCTCCAGGTTGTCCTCGTACCGCCAGCTGCGGGTGTCGACGATCGAGGTGCGGGTGGAGAAGTTCGTGCCGGCGTACGAGTCGCCGCTGACGAAGACCGTCCAGGCCGCCAGGTGCCCCGACGGGGAGACCCGGGAGCGGGTCGGGATGCCGGCGGCGGGGAAGTGCCGCAGCTCGTGCAGGGACGAGTCGACCACGACCGCCCGGTAGGTGTCGGTGAGGGCGCCGTGCTCGGCCTGCAGGCAGATCCCGGTGCCGGCGGCGGCGTGGAAGCGCAGGCAGGTCAGCCCGGAGGCGGTGCGCGGCCCGTCCGGGCGGTCGGCGGGCACGCCGGTGATCTCGTCGCGGTGCGGGCCCCAGGCCATCGAGCGGAACAGCAGCTGGTGCCCGCCGGGCCGCAGGGTGACCGTGCCGGGGTGGACGGCGGGCCCGCCCGCCTGCTCCTGGTCCTTGCGCCCGGAGCGGTCGGCGGCGTGCAGCACCGCGACCGTGCCGACCCCGCCGAGCAGCAGCACGGCGGCCAGCAGGACCATCAGGCGGGCGGTTCTCGTCATGCGGAGTGCTCCTCGGCGGCCCGCGGGCCGGTAGCGGGGTCGGTGCGGTCGCCGGTCCGGGGGTCGCGGACCAGCGCGGTGGCGGCGCAGGCGGCGACGGCCAGGCAGCCGGCCGCGCCGGCCAGCGCGCTCTGGCCGCCCCAGACCGACCAGGCGGCGCCGAACGCCAGCGAGCAGGCGAACCGGGCCAGCGCCTGCCCGGTGCCCACCAGCGCCTGCCCGGCGCCCAGGTGCTCCGGCGGGACGGCGCCGGCGGTCGCCGCCGCGAGCACCCCGTCGGTGGCCGCGTAGAAGCAGCCGTGCAGCAGCAGCACGGCGAGCGCCACCCAGCCGCGGTGCAGCGGGGCCAGCACCAGGGCGTACCCGCCGAGCAGCACCAGGTGCCCGGCCAGGAAGAGCCGGCGCCGGCCGAGCCGGTCGGCCAGCGCCCCGAACGGCACCGCGAGCAGCAGGAAGGCGGCCGCCGTGCCCAGCGGCAGCAGCGGGAAGAGGTGGGCGGGCAGGGCGAGGCGGCGCTGCAGCAGCAGGTAGAGGAAGGCGTCGGAGACGGTGGTCAGGCCCAGCACGACGGCGGCCAGGGTGAGCCGGCGCAGCACGGGCAGCCGCAGCAGCGCGATCGCGTCGCGGGCGGACGGGCGGCGCTCGGGGGCCGGGGCGGCCGACGGCCGGGCCGGGACGAAGAGCAGCAGGACGAGCACGCCGATCGCGGCGACGCAGGCGGAGACCGCGAAGACCGCGTCGTAGCCGTCGACCGCCGCCCGCAGCAGGGCGAAGGCGGCGAGCGGGCCGAGCAGCGCGCCGGTGGTGTCCATCGCCCGGTGGACGCCGAACGCGCGGCCGCGGTGCTCGGGCTCGGTGGCGAGCGAGATCAGCGCGTCCCGGGGGGCGGTGCGCAGGCCCTTGCCGGTGCGGTCCACCGCGAGCACCGCACCGATCAGCGGGACGGTGTGCGCGAGCAGCAGCAGCGGCTTGCAGGCGGCCGACAGGGCGTAGCCGATCCCGGCGACCGTCTTGTGCCGGCCGTCCCCGCGGTCCGCGGCGTGGCCGCCGACGAGGCGCACCAGCGCGCCGACGCCGTTGTTGATGCCGTCGAGCAGGCCGAAGCCGAGCGGGGACAGGCCCAGGCCCGCCACCACGTACAGCGGCAGGACGGCGCTGACCATCTCCGAGGAGACGTCGGTGATCAGGCTGACCGCGCCGAGCGCCAGGACGGTGCCCGGGACGGCGGCGGCACGCCGCCCCGGGCTGGTGCCCGGGGCGACGGCGGCCTTGCTGCGGGAGTCCGCGAGGTACACGGGCGTCAGTTCCAGATGCCCGTGATGTCGGAGGCGGAGGCGGCGTTGCCCGCGTGCGCGGACAGGCCGGCCAGGTCCTCCAGGGTGCGGAGCACGTTGTAGTGGTTGTAGGTGGTGGCGGACGAGGAGCCGGCCGCGACGTGCTGGCCGTACAGCACGGTCGGGATCTTGTTGCCGGAGAGCTTGTTGTCCTCGTCGAAGGTGACGACCAGGATCGAGTTGTGGGTCTGGGCCCAGGCCGCGTACGCGCCCAGGTTGTTCTTGATCCAGGTGTCGCCGGTGGAGACCGAGCAGTCGTGCATGTCGCTGCACAGGTTCGGCACCACGAAGGAGACCTTCGGCAGGGTGGTGTAGTCGGTCGGGAACTGCGCGAAGGTGTACGCGCTGCTGGTCGGCACGTTGGAGAAGCCGAACCACGGGTTGTGCTTCTGCGCGTAGTTGCCGCTGCTGCACACGGTCGAACCCTGGCTGGGCAGCGACTCGTTGTAGCTCGCCCAGGTCTTGCCGGCGGCGATCAGCTCCGAGCCGAGGTTGGCGGCCGAGAGGGAGCCCACACCGACGCAGCTGTCGTCGGTGCGGCCCTGGGTGGAGCCGGAGAACAGCGCGTAGTAGTTCGGCTCGCTGGGGTGGGTGATGCCGAAGGAGTTGGTGAGGTTGGCCCCGCCCGCCTTCAGGGTGTTGTTGATGTACGGCGCGCCGGAGCTGCCGATGATCTGCGAGTAGGCGTGGTTCTCCATCACCACGACCACCACGTGGTCGGGCGTCGGCAGGGCGGCGGCCTGGGCGGTGGCCGCGTTGGCGGCCCAGATTCCGAGCGAGCCGGCGGCCAGGGCGACGGTGCTGGCGAGTGCCTCGAGGGCGCGCCGGGTGCGCTTCGGGGTCATGCTGTCCTCCGTACGAGGGGCGACAGTTGGGGGATCGAGCGCCCAAACCCTAGGCTCGCCGCGGTTGACGGGGCCGCGCCCCGCACATGAAGAGCAGAAGAACAGCCGACGGCCCGGCGACAAGCGGCTATTCCCCATGTCACACCCGTCCCGATTGACCCGCAAGATCCGCCCGTGATGGGATTTCGGGGCAGTGCGGACGGGGTCGGAGGGGATGTCGGTGGAGCTGGACGGCCCCCTGGTGGCCGGCGTCGGCGCCCGCCCGGGCACTCCCGCCGAGGACGTCCTGCAGCTGCTCGACGAGGCGCTGGCCGCCGCCGGGCTGGACCGCGCCGCCCTCGTGCTGCTGGCCACGATCGAGGCCCGCGCGGCCGAACCCGGACTGGCCGCGGCCGCCGCCGCGCTGGGCGTGCCGCTGACCGGCTACCCGGCCGCGGTGCTCGCCGCGATCGATGTCCCGCACCCGTCCGCCGCGGTGGCCGCCGCCGTGGGCACCCCCGGCGTCGCCGAGGCCGCCGCCCTGGCGGGCGCACCGGGCGGACGGCTGGTGGTGCCCAAACGGGCGTCCACGCGGGCCACCGTGGCCCTCGCCCGGTGCGCCGCCCCGCCCCACCGCCCGACCGCCCCGCCCCACCGCCCCGCCACCGCCCCCGGGAGTGACGCCGTGACCGCCGAACCCGACCTCCGCCACCACGGCGACGCCGAGGTCCGCGCCGCCGGACTGGTGGACCTCGCGGTGAACGTCCGCACCGGCACCCCGCCCGACTGGCTGCGCGCCCACCTCGCCGCCACCCTCACCGGCCTCGCCGCCTACCCCGACCAGGGCGCCGCGCGGGCCGCGGTGGCCGCCCGGCACGGCCGCCCGGCCGACGAGGTGCTGCTCACCTCGGGCGCCGCGGAGGCCTTCGTGCTGCTCGCCCGCACCCTGCGGCCGCGCCGCGCGGTCGTCGTCCACCCGCAGTTCACCGAGCCGGAGGCGGCCCTGCGGGACGCCGGGCACGCCGTGCACCGGGCCCTGCTGCGGCCCGCCGACGGCTTCCGGCTCACCGCCGGCGCGGTGCCCGAGGAGGCCGACCTGGTGGTGCTCGGCAATCCGACCAACCCCACCTCGGTGCTGCACCCCGCGGACTCCGTCGCGGCGCTCGCCCGGCCCGGCCGCACCCTGGTGGTGGACGAGGCGTTCATGGACACCGTGCCCGGCGAGAGCGCGACGCTGGCCGGGCGGCGCGACCTGCCGGGCCGGGTGGTGGTGCTGCGCAGCCTCACCAAGACCTGGGGCCTGGCCGGCCTGCGGATCGGCTACGTCCTCGCTCCGGCCGGCCTGATCGCCGAACTGGCCGCCGCGCAGCCGCTCTGGCCGGTCTCCACCCCGGCGCTGGCCGCCGCCGAGGTCTGCTCGGCGCCGGCCGCGCTGGCCGAGGCCGAGGCGGCGGCGCTGGCGGGCGCCGAGCACCGCGCCCATCTGCTGGCGGGGCTGGCGGCGGTGCCGGGCCTGCGGGTGCACGGCGAGCCGCGGTCCTCGTTCGTCCTGGTCGAGCTGGCCGGTGCGGCCGGGGTGCGCGAGCGGCTGCGGGCGGCCGGCTTCGCGGTGCGGCGCGGCGACACCTTCCCCGGGCTGGGCGCCGACTGGCTGCGGATCGCGGTGCGCGACCCGGCGACCAGCGACCGCTTCCTGGCGGCGCTCGCGGAGGTCAGCCGAGGCTGACCGGGGCCCCCGCGGCGACCGTCCCGCCCGTGACCACCGTCGCGTAGACGCCGGCGCACGGCAGCGGGCCGAGGCCGGGCAGCGGGACGACGCGGTTGCGGCGGGCCAGCGTGCGCAGGGCCGCCGGGTCCGGCGGCAGGCTGCCGTGGGCCAGCGTCGGGACGGCGCAGCGCGGGCTGGCCGCGATCACGGCCAGCCGGACGGTGGCGCCGATCCGTAGTTCGCGGCCGACCCAGGCGTTCTCGGTGAAGGCGGCGGCGCCGGGGGTGTCGACCACGAGGTTCGGGCGGTAGCGGGCGGCCTGCGCGGCGCCGCCGACGGCGGCCAGGGTGGCCGTGGTGATCAGGTGCAGCGGGGCGAAGTCGACGAAGGTCCCGGGCGGCGCGGCCCGGCCCAGGCCGCCGATGGTGACCGGGACCTCCCGGTCGGGCCCGTGGGCGAGCACCTCCTCCGGCACGGCGCGCTCCAGTTCGGCGCCGGGCGGCGGCGTGTCGACCAGGCGCACCGGGCGGCCCAGCAGGGCGGTGAAGCCGCCCTCGTCGAGCTCCCGGCCGTCCGGGCCGAGCACGCGGACGAAGCCGTCCTCAGCGGTGGTCGCCGAGGCGGTGAGCAGGGCCCTCCACAGCCGCGGGTTCTTGGCGCTGGCGATCCGGCCGGTACCGGTGTCCAGCAGGGCGCGGACCCGGTCGCCGGCGATGCCGCGCGCGGTGATCCGGGCGGCGGCCAGCGGCTCGCCCAGGGCGGACTTCAGCGGGTACCGGTGCAGGCCGAGCACGGTCATCGCGCCGCTCACGCGGCTGCCGTCCGGGCCCAGGCGGCCAGCGCGGCGAAGTCGTCGGCCCGCAGGCCGTGCCGGTGGTCGACGGGCAGCGTGAGGGCCGGCGCCGGGTGGTGCTCGGCGATCCACGCGGTGTCCTGCGGCTCGATCTCGTCGTCCACCCAGGCGAACGGCCGGCCGGCCGCCCGGGCGACCAGCTCGCGGGTCTTCCAGTGCAGCCCGTCCGGGTCGCCGTGGTGCATCCGCGGCCAGGCGATGTACGGCAGCCGCGGCAGGCCGATCCGCGGGCCGATCCACTCGTTGGCCTCGTCCATCCACGTGGTGCACCAGACCAGCCGGTAGGGCAGCGCGAGCAGCGCCGGGCCGTGCTCCGGGTTGAGCCAGAGCCGCAGCGGCCTCACGTACGCGGACGGGGTCCCGGGGTGCCGGGCGATCCAGGAGGCCGGCCTGACCCGGTGGGTGAGACAGCCCTCCGGGCGGCGCTGCGGCTTCGCCCGGTACGGGTTGAGCGGGCCGTCCACGTCGAGCAGCAGCAGCGGCCGCCCGTCGTCGCCTGCATCGAGCTCCGTCATCGCCCCTCCCCCGTCCGGTAGGGCGGATTCTCGACGGCCCGGGCGGCGGGCCGCCACCGGATTTCCGCGGGCGGCCCTCAGCCCGCGGCGGGTGCGGTCGGCGCGGCGGGCGCGGCGGGCCGCCAGGCGCGCGCCGCGGCGATCCGGCGGGTCGCGCTGGGGTGGGTGGCGAGGAGCAGCTCCAGCAGCCGGGGCGGGTCGACGTCGGAGACGTTGGCGACCGCGAGGCGCCGCTGCATGGCGATGAAGTGGTCCGGGTCGCCGGTGAGTTCGAGGGCGTGGCGGTCGGCGCGGGCCTCGATGCGGCGGCTGGCGGCGGCCTGCAGCGGGCCGCTGAGCGTGCCGATGAGCGCGGTCAGGGCGGCGAACAGCGGCAGCGACCGCGGGTCGGCGGCGCTGTCGGCGCCGGCGGCCGCGAGCAGCGGCTGCCAGGCGGTGAGCAGCCCGAGGACGGCGACCGCGGCGGCCGCGCCGAGCGCGCCGAGCGCGGTGCCGGTGGCGACGTCGCGGTGCTTGACGTGGCCCAGTTCGTGGGCGACCACGAGCTCGACCTCGCGCGGCTCGGCGGTGGCGAGCAGGGTGTCGTAGGCGACGATCCGCCGGGTCGAACCCAGGCCGGAGACGTAGGCGTTGAGGGCGGTGGTGCGCCGCGAGGCGTCGGCGACCAGCACCTCGCGCACGGTGACGGCGTCCTGCTCGGCGAGCTCCAGCAGCGCGGTGCGCAGCGGCCCCTCGGCCATCGGGGTGAAGCGGTTGAACACCGGCTCGATCACCAGCGGGTGCAGGAAGGACAGCGCGAGGACGAGCAGCGCCGCGAGGCCGGCGGCCGGCGGCCACCAGCCGGTGGGCGACCGGCGGGTCAGCGCGTAGAGCGCGAGGGCGGTCGGCAGGGCCAGGGCCAGCGTCAGGGCGAGGCCGCGCAGGGCGTCCACCGCCCAGCCAGCCCAGCCCTGGGTGACCAGTCCGTAGCGGGCGCGGACCACCCTGACCCGGGCGGCGAACGGCAGTCGCAGCAGCTGGCCGAGCAGGACGAGGGCCGTCGCGCCGCCGAGCACCTGGGCCGTCCGGGACCCGCCGAACAGGTCGCCGGCCGCGGTCACCAGCGCGGCGCCGGCCGGGGTGAGGCCGAGCAGCAGGGTGAGGGCCAGGCCGGCCAGCATGCCGCCGAGCAGCCAGGGCAGCTGGGCCTGCCGCAGGGCCCGGCCGCGGGCCCGCTCGGCAGGGGTGAAGTCGTCCGCCATGGCACCACAGTAGGGGCAGCACGCACGCCCGCCGCCCTGCTTCACCGGGGAGACCGGGAAGAGGACGGCGGGCGTCGGCGTGCTGGGCGGATCAGACCTGGCCGGCCTTCTCCAGCGCCTCGCAGCAGGTGTTGATCAGGAGGCGGGTGACGACGTAGGGGTCGACGTTCGCGTTCGGGCGGCGGTCCTCGATGTAGCCCTTCTGCTCCACCTCGACCTGCCACGGGATGCGCACGGAGGCACCGCGGTTGGAGACGCCGTAGGAGTAGACGTTCCACGGGGCGGTCTCGTGCTTGCCGGTCAGGCGGGACTGGATGTCGTCACCGTACTGGTTGACGTGCTCCAGCACCTTCTCCTGGGAGGCGCCGAGCGACTCGCAGGCGGTGATGATCGCCTCGTAGCCCTCGCGCATCGCCTTGGTGGAGAAGTTGGTGTGGGCACCCGCGCCGTTCCAGTCGCCCCTGGCCGGCTTGGCGTCCAGGGTGGCGTCGATGCCGAACTCCTCGGCGGTGCGGTAGAGCAGGTAGCGGGCGATCCACATGTCGTCCGAGACGGTCAGCGCGTCGACCGGGCCGATCTGGAACTCCCACTGGCCGGGCATGACCTCGGCGTTGATGCCGCAGATCGCCAGGCCGGCGTCCAGGCAGCGGTCGAGGTGCAGCTCGACGATCTCGCGGCCGAAGACCTCCTCGGCACCCACGCCGCAGTAGTAGCCGCCCTGCGGGGCCGGGTAGCCGCCCTCGGGGAAGCCGAGCGGGCGGGAGCCCTTGAAGAAGGTGTACTCCTGCTCGATGCCGAAGATCGACTCCTGAGCGGCGTACTGCTCGGCGATCGGGCGGAGCTTCGCACGGGTGTTGGACACGTGCGGAGTGCCGTCGATCTCGAAGACCTCGCACAGCACCAGGATGTTGTCACCGCCGCGGATCGGGTCCTTGACGACCTTCACCGGCTCGAGCACGCGGTCCGAGGCGTGGCCCTCGGCCTGGTTGGTCGACGAGCCGTCGAAGCCCCAGGTGGGGATCTTGTCCGCGTTCGGCAGCACCCGAGTCTTGGAGCGGAGCTTCGCGGTCGGCAGGGTGCCGTCGATCCAGATGTACTCGGCCTTGATCGCCATTGCGGTGAACCTCACTGCTTGGGTGGTGGGTGCCCGCGTAGCGTTGCAAGCCGCCGTTTCCCGGTTGTTCCTCCTATGTAACGCCCGTGTGAACCAACCGTCCGCGCCGACCCGCTCACGGTCGGAGAGTGCACGTCTCAGCATGCGAGCGCGCCGGTGGGACGATCCGCGGCGAGCGCGGTCAGCGGCGCCGGGCGTGCGCCCGACGGCGGCGGGTCATCCAGAGCGCGGCGCCGCCGGCCGCCAGCAGGGTGGCCGCGCCGCCGACCATCGCCCCGGTGCCGCTGCTGCCGGTGTAGGCCAGCGACCCGCCGGCCGCCGGGGTCGGGCGGCCGGCCAGGGTCGGCGACGGCGCAGCGGACTGCGAGGCGGGGACGGGCTTCTCGCAGGAGACCGAGGCGACGGTGATCTTCCCGGTCACCCGGGCGACGTTCAGGTTCAGCGGGTTGACGTCCACCGCCACCTCCAGCGCGGAGGCGGCGGCGGAGGAGGAGGTGACCGTCTTCTTGGAGAACTCCACGTCTACCGTGCCCACCGCGGGGACGACCACATGGGTGGGGCTGTTCAGCCCGACCGAGACCGACTTGCCGAGCACGGTGAGCCGCACCGGCGAGGTCACCTTCGCGGTGGGCTGCCCGTCGACCGGGCAGCTCACCTCGGCGCTCAGCGCCTGGAGGCCCAGCAGGGTGGTCAGCGGCAGGCCGGGGGCGTGCACGTCGGCCCCGGCGAGGGTGACCGAGGCGGAGGTGCCGTGCTCGTCGGCGTGCGTGACCGACTTCCCGACCTCCGCCTTGACCAGGGTGACCGGGTGCCCCTTGTCGACGCCGTCGACCTTGGCGGTCAGCATGGCGTCGTTGCGCTCGGCCGGGGTCTGCACCTTGTTGAGCGAGACGTTCACCGGCACGTCGACGGCCTTGTTGAGCAGCGACACGTCCAGCGCGAGCTCGGCGGTGACCGCGCGGGCGCTGCCCGGCGAGCCCGCGGCGCCGGCGGCGTGCGCCGTGGCGGGCAGCCCGGCGGCCAGGGCCGAGGCCACCAGGCCGAGGGCCGCGGCGGAGCGCAGGGACGACGCGGAGCGCACGGAGGACAGGGACGGCATGACGGGTACCCCCACAGAATCGTTTCGGCAGAGCAGGCCGCCGGAACCACCCCGCACGGGCGCAGCCGGGAAGCGCGCACCGAGGGCGGGGGAAGGGGCTCGTGCTCTCGACTGACACTCAGTCTCACTCGAACAATCCGTCACATCAGCACCACGGAGCGTCAGTTCACTCATTTGAGTGAGGGTTGACGACAGTCGCTGACACATCCGCGTCCGGGCGCTCGCGGACGGCTCAACGACCCTCACCGACCGAGTCGTTGAGGCCCCGCCGAGGACACCCGGACTGCCGCGGGAGCCCCGGGCGCACACGTGGGAGGTTCTCCGTCCCACCACGACCGGAGGAAATAGGCGACCGGTCGTCTATGTTGCTGAATCCCGGCCCGAACGGCACGGGCCACCCAGGAACGCGAAACGGAGCCCGCCACCATGACCACCCCCGTCAAGGTCGCCGTCGTCTACTACTCCTCCACCGGAACCACCGCCGAGATCGCCCGGGAACTGTGCTGCACCCCGACCCGCTTCGGCAACGTCTCCGCCCAGCTCAAGCAGTTCATGGAGACCCTGGGCGGGCTGTGGGCGCGGGGCAGGCTGGCCGACAAGGTCTACAGCGGCTTCACGTCCTCGGCGACGTCGCACGCCGGCCGGGAGACCACGCTGCAGTCGCTGTACACCTCCGTCCACCACTTCGGCGGCATCCTGGTGGCGCCCGGATTCACCGATCCGGCGAAGTTCGCCGACGGCAACCCCTACGGCACCTCGCACGTGGACGGACAGGGCACCCTCCCGGTCGACGACGCCACCCGCAACGCCGCCCGCGTCCAGGCCGAGCGGGTCGTACGGATCGCCTCGCTCGTCAAGGGCGCCTGAACAGCCACCCACCCGTGCGACCGAGCGGACCCCCCGTTCCGGCCGCAGACTCGGACAGCAGCAGCCACTGAGCGGAAGGCAGAACGCGCATGACGACCACATCCGCACACGAGGACATCGTCCGCGGGGTGATGGACGACTGGAGGGCAGCGGTCGACAACCACGAGCCGGAGCGGGTCGCGTCCCGCTTCACGCAGGACGCGATCTTCCAGGGCCTGCACCCCTACACCGTCGGCCGCGAGGGCATCGCCGAGTACTACGCCTCCCAGCCGCTCGGCATGAAGGCGCAGTACACCGTCCTGGAGACCCGCCAGGTGGCCGACGACACCGTCCTCGCCTATCTGGCCGTCGACTTCTCCTTCACCGACCGGCCGACCCGGAACGTGTGGCTCAGCGTGCTGCTCACCCGCACCCCGTCGGGCTGGGCCATCAGCCACTACCAGGTCTCCAAGCTCGACTGACGATTCCCCGACACCACCCGAGGAGAGAGCCGTGAAGGAATTCCTGGTCGAACTGAGGACCGTTTTCCCCGACGACATGGAGCAGGCGGAGATCGACCGGCTGCGCGCCGCCGAGTCCGTCCGCGCCAAGGAACTCGCTGCCGACGGCCACCTGGTCCGACTGTGGCGCCCGGTCGGCGAGATGCGCAGCATCGGCCTGTGGCGCGCCGACGACGAGGCGGACCTGCGCGAACGGGTGCTGGGCACACTGCCGCTGCACCCGTTCATGACCGACCGGATCACCGCCGTCGCCCCGCACCCGAACGACCCGGGCCCGGCCGGGCCGAGCGCCTGAGCACCCCACGGGCCGCGGCCGGCCGACCCGGCCGGCCGGGGCCGTCCGGCGATTCCAGAACAGTCCGCCCCTGAACTAGCCGACCGGTCATATACTTGGCGAATGGGGCGGACGAGTGATGCCAGAGAGAAGATCCTCGCCGCTGCGCACTCCCTGATGGAGATGCGCGGCTACTCCGCCCTGGGCGTGGCCGAGATCTGCAAGACGGCAGGGGTCCCGAAGGGCAGCTTCTACTACTTCTTCGAATCCAAGGAAGCCCTGGCGCTCGCCGTGCTCGACGAGCACTGGGCCGAGGAGCGGATCGGCTGGACCCGGATCCTGAACGGCGACGCGGAACCGCTGGAGCGGCTGCGGCAGCTCTTCGAGGCGACCGAGGCCCGTCAGCGGGCGGGAATGGAGAGCTGCGGCACCGTGTCGGGCTGCATGTTCGGGAATCTCTCGCTGGAGATGAGCAATCAGGCCGAGGCGGTCCGCGAGCGCCTTCAGGAGATCTTCGAATCGCAGGTCGAGATGATCGAGTCGGTCGTCGCCGAGGCCGTCCTGCGCGGCGAGGCCACCGTCACGGACACCCGTGCGGCCGCCCGGTCCGTCGTCGCGCAGTTCGAGGGCCAGGTGCTGTTCGCGAAGCTGTACAACAGCCCTTCCCGGCTCGGCGCGGTGTGGGCGAACAGCCTCGCGCTGCTGGGTGCCCGCCCGTCGCCGGCGCCGGCCGGCGCCTGACCGCGCCGCCGCACCCGTCGCGTCCGAGTTGTGGGTTCCCGGCCCGTTGGTAGCTTCGGGGCATGGAGGAAGCCGAAGGGTCTCCCGCTGTCGCCGTCGTCACCGGCGCCTCGCGGGGCATCGGCGCGGGCCTGGTCGAGGCGTACCGCAGGCTGGGTTACGCCGTCGTCGCCACCTCGCGCACCATCGAACCGTCCGACGAGGCCGATCTGTTGACCGTCCGGGCCGACGTCGCCGACCGGGCGGCCGCCGAGCGCGTCGTCGCGGCCGCGCTCGACCGCCACGGCCGGATCGACACGCTCGTCAACAACGCCGGGATCTTCATCGGCAAGCCGTTCACCGAGTACACCCCGGCCGAGTACGAGGCGGTCACCGCCGTCAACCTCGACGGCTTCTTCCATCTCACCCAGCTCGCCGTCCGGCAGATGCTCGCCCAGGGCCGCGGCGGTCACATCGTCCAGGTCACGACGTCCCTCGTCGACCACCCCCGGTCCGCCGCCCCGGCCCTGCTGGCCTCACTCACCAAGGGCGGCCTGCAGGCCGCGACCAAGGGCCTGGCCATCGAGTACGCGGCGCACGGCATCCGCGCCAACGCGGTCTCGCTCGGGGTGATCACGACGCCCCTGAACGCCGGCGCCGACCGCGAGGCGCTGGCCCGGCTCCATCCGCTCGGCCGCCCGGGCGAGGTCCGCGACGTGGTCGACGCGGTGGTCTTCCTGGAGAACGCGCCCTTCGTGACCGGCGAGATCCTCCACGTCGACGGCGGGCAGAGCGCGGGCCACTGACGACCCGTCGCCCGGCCTCACACAGGCTCCCGCACCAGACGTTGCGCACCAGCCACGCGTCGTGGTCGTACGCCTCCCCGGCCCGGCCGGGGACCGGGACCGAGATGAACGTGTCCTCGGGTCGGACCCGCTCGGGCAGCCCGTGGAAGCGGGCGCGGCCCGCCTCGATCGCCCGGTCCGCTGCGCCGCTCCTGCGGTATCGCTGCGTCATCGCTCTCCTCCAACGCCGCCACGACCGGCTTCCTCCCTGCTGGGAGGCCCTGCCTCGGCACGCCCCCGGCCGCCGCCGCGCCGCCCCACCGCACCGACCCGGACTGGGAGTTCGGGCCTCCCAGGCGCGAGGAACCACGTCCCGGCCCGGGCCCCGGCGAGCGTTGACTCCCCCCGCCCCGCCGCCTACCGTCCGAACAGCCGAACGGTCGACTACCGGCCGCCGGGACGATCCGCCTCACACCACAGACAGGGCAGAAGACCCCGGAGTACCTGGTCGACAACGCGGGCAGCGCGGACGTCCGGCTGTCCGCGGCGCACCTGGCCGAGCTCGACGCCGTCCCGGCCCCGGTGGGCGACCGGTACTGACCCGGGCACGCCGCCGGAGGCGCGGTGGAGGCGCCGTTCACATGCGTGCGCGCACCGGCGTGCCTAGGCTGGAACCCGGTCCGATCCCCCCACGATCGCTCGGGGACGAGGTGACGCAATGGCGAAGGTGCTCTTCATCGTCAGTGGTGCGACGTACTGGGTGCTCAAGGACGGCACCAGGTACGCGACCGGCTACTGGGCCGAGGAATTCGCGATGCCGTACCGGAGACTCACCGAGGCCGGCCACGAGGTCGTGATCGGGACGCCCGGCGGCGTCGTCCCGACCGTCGACATGATGAGCCTGCGGCCCGCGATGGCGGGAGGCGAGAAGGGCGCCCTCGAACTGGAGGAGATCATCCGCTCCGCCGAGGCCATGCGGCGGCCCCTCCGGCTGTCGGACGTCCGTCTGGAGGACTACGACGCGGTGTACCTGCCCGGCGGCCACGGCCCGATGGCGGACCTGGCGTTCGACGCCGACGTCGGCCGGCTGCTGACCGCCCAGTTGGCCTCGGGTCGGCCGCTCGCGATCGTGTGCCACGGCCCCTCCGCCATGCTGGCCACCAGGATCCACGGGGAGTCGCCCTTCAAGGGCTACCGGATCACGTGCTTCACCGATGACGAGGAGGAGGCGGTCGGACTGGCCTCCAGGGCGCCGTGGCTGCTGGAGACCGAACTGCGGGAGAAGCTCGGCGTCGACTTCAGCCGCGGCCCGATGTGGGAGCCGTACATGGTGGAGGACCGCAACCTCATCACCGGGCAGAACCCCCACTCGGCGGCGATCCTGGCAGACCGGCTGCTGGAGATCCTGTCCTAGGAACACGGTCTCGGCTCCGCCGGCGCCCGCGGCGTCCTGCGCGAACGATCCGTCACACCGGAGCGCCGCGGCGCCGGTTCACTCGTCCCCCCCCCGGCCCCCCCCCGCGGGGGGGGGGGGGGGGGTGCGCGACACCGGGGAGGGCGGGCGGCCCCCGAGCGGGGGGGGGGCCAGCGCGCCCCCCCGGTTGGGTGG
>NZ_JBHWBW010000126.1:16907-18398 GCF_042735675.1 Kitasatospora sp. NPDC059571 | reverse complement strand
GGCCGAGGGGCGGGGTTTACGGGGCGGGCGAGTGGCGCCACCCCGCCGAGGTGTTCCTGGCCCGGGCGTTCTGAGGGGGGTGCGGGGCGCGGCGGCGGCCCCCGCACGGTCGGACCGTGCGGGGGCCGTCAGGACGTCAGGACTCCGGTGCGCCGCCTCCGGGCGTGCCGCGGGCGGCGGCCGGGTCGGGTCAGGCGCCGCCGAGCAGACCGGCCCGCAGGCCGCCGAGGATCCGGGCGAGCAGCCGGGAGACGTGCATCTGCGACACGCCGAGCCGGGCGCCGATCTCCGCCTGGGTCAGCTCCTCGACGAATCGCATGTGCAGGATGCTGCGGTCGCGCTCGCCGAGGGCGGCGACCATCGGCTTGAGGGCCTCCAGGTTCTCGACCTTCTCCAGGCCCGGGTCGTACCGGCCGAGGCGCTGGAGCAGCGAGCCGTCGCCGCCCTCGCCCTCCTCGCGCAGGTCGAGCGAGCCGGCGGTGTGGGCGTTGCCCGCCACCATGCCCTCGACGACCTCCTCCTCGGAGATGCCGAGGTGGGCGGCGAGTTCGGCGGTGGTGGCCGGGCGGCCCAGCGTCTGCTCCAGGTGGTCGCGGCCCTTGGCGAGGGCCAGCCGCAGCTCCTGGAGCCGCCGCGGGACGTGCACGGCCCAGGTGGTGTCCCGGAAGAAGCGCTTGATCTCGCCGACGACGGTGGGGATCGCGAAGGTCACGAACTCCAGGCCGCGCGAGGGGTCGAACCGGTCGATGGCCTTGATCAGGCCGATCGTGCCGACCTGGACGATGTCGTCCATCGGCTCGCCGCTCTGCCGGAACCGCCGGGCGACGTAGCGCACCAGCGAGACGTTCAGCTCGATCAGCGTGCCGCGGACGTACGAGTACTCGGCCGTGCCCTCCTCAAGCGTGCGGAGCCGTACGAGCAGGCTCGCCGAGAGCGCCTTGGCGTCCGCGGGTGCGACCGCGGACGGGTCGTCGATCAGCGGCCGGTCCTCGACCGGGGCCGGGGCCGCTACGGCCGCGGCGCGGTCTCCGCGGGCCGCCGGAACCGTGCCGATCGTCGACGCCTCACTCATCACTGCCATGGCCGTCCCTTCCGTGGGTTCGTCGGCGGCTCGCCTGCCCGGTGGTTCGGAGCTCAGACCCCCGGGGCCGGAAAGGTCACCGGATAACCCCGACCCCTTCACCCCTCCTCCACATCGCTCGCCGGCCCGCCACGTCGGCGCCGGTCCTCGGGCCCGTGCGGCCGGGGCGGACGCCGTCGGCCGAATCCGCCACCCATCCGCCCCCGGCACGGCACCGAACGTCGGGTGAGAGCACACGGACGCGACCGGGCAGCAGGCCCGATCGGGCCCGGCGCCGTCAGACCCCACCGCCCCGACGTGCGGGCCCGCCGGGGCGGGGCTGCGGCGCCCCCGGCCCCGGGGCGTGTTGCCCACCGGCCGTGGGGGGCAAGATCCCCCCCCCCCGGGGTGGCGCCCCCGCGAGCGCCCGC
>NZ_JBHWBW010000126.1:0-16897 GCF_042735675.1 Kitasatospora sp. NPDC059571 | reverse complement strand
GCGTCCGGGTCGGTCAGCCGGCCGAAGGCGTCCCGCCCGCGACCGTCGGCCGCGGCGCACAGCGCGGCGGGCAATTAACCCCCCGGTTTGTAACACCGACGGCGCCGCGCCCCCGCCGCCGCCCCCCGCCCGCCCCGCCCCCCCGCCCCCGCGGCCGGGCCGGGCGGGCCCGGCCGACGGCACCGCCGTGCCCGGAGCGGTTGACCGACCGTCGATTCGTCGACAGATCCACCCCCACGGGTTGGCACCCGCACCGATCCACCGACACCGAGGAGTTCCCGATGTTCCGCAGCACCCACCGCCGTACCTCGCTCGCCGCGCTGGCCGCCGCCGGTGTGCTGGCCGCCGGCCTGACCGCGTGCAGCAGCAGCGGCTCCGGCACCTCCGCCGCGGCGCCGGCCACCACGGCCCCGGCGTCCTCGGCGGCACCGTCCGCCGCGTCCGGCACCGCGGCGGCCGACCAGCCGTTCGGCGCGGCCTGTGCCGCCGTGCCCAAGGACGGCGCGGGCAGCTTCGGCGGAATGGCGAAGGACCCGGTGGCCACCGCGGCCTCGAACAACCCGCTGCTGTCCACCCTGGTCACCGCGGTCAAGCAGGCCGGCCTGGTCGACACCCTCAACTCCGCGCAGAACATCACGGTGTTCGCGCCCACCAACGACGCCTTCGCCAAGATCCCGAAGGCCGACCTGGACGCCCTCCTCGCCGACAAGGCGAAGCTCACCAAGGTGCTCACCTACCACGTCACCCCGGACCGGCTCGCCCCGGCCGCGCTGCCCGGCAGCCACAAGACCCTGGAGGGCGGCAACCTGACGGTCACCGGCTCCGGCGAGGACTTCACCGTCAACGGCAACAGCAAGGTGCTCTGCGGCAACGTGCAGACCGCCAACGCCACCGTCTACATCGTCGACACCGTGCTGATGCCGACCTCCTGACGGGCCGGACGGCCGGGCGGCCCGCTGCGGCACAGCCCGGCCACCGACAGCGCGCCCCAGCCGGCCGACACCACCAGGGCCATCGCCCGGTGGCGCCGGCCCGGCAGGGTGGCCGACAGCAGCGCGGCGTCGCCGAGGTCGGCGGCGATCCGCAGCAGCGCCGCGGTGCGCAGCGAGCGGTCGTCGGGCGCGGCCAGCATCGCCAGGCCGCAGGCCGCGTCGCGCAGCGCGAGCGGGCGCAGCGTGGTCGCCACCTCCTCGGGGACGCTGCCGTCCGGCGCCACCAGGCCGGACGGGCGGGCCAGCAGGCCCGGGCGGCAGGCCACGGCGATGCCGTAGACCGCGGTGGCGGCCCCGGTGATCCTCAACAGTCGGCGGTCCACGGCGTCTCCTCTGTCGGGTGCTCCGGCGGGCGCTCGGTGCGCCCGCACGGGGTTCGCGGCCGGAGCCCGTCCGGATGGGCCCCGGCCCGGGCCGGCGGGCGCTCCCGCGTGGCACCGCCCGGCCGCGGGGAGCCCGGGCTATGACTGGAGTATGGAGATCGCCGGGCTTCGCCTGCTCGTCGTCGGCGCCACCGGGGTGATCGGCGGCGCGGTGGCGGCCCTCGCCGCCGAGCGCGGCGCGCACCTCGCGGTGGCCGGCCGTGACCCGGCCCGGCTCGCGGCCGTGTCGCAGGCCCTGGGCGGCTGCCCGAACAGCCGGTTCGACGCGTACGACCTGGCCGGCTGCGCGGCGCTGGCCCGCCGGGCGGCGGGCGCGCTGGGCGGCCTGGACGCCGTGCTGACGGCCTTCGGCACGGTGGCGTTCGGCCGGGCCGAGGAGGGCTCGGACGCGGTGGACGAGCACCTGCTGACGGTCAATGCGCTGGCCCCGATCGCGGTGTTGCGCGGCGCGCTCGGGGTCCTGCCCGCGGGCGGGGCGATGGCGGCGCTGACCGGCGCGGTGGTGTCGGCGCCGATGGCCGGGCTGGCCGGCTACGCGGCCTCCAAGGCCGCGCTGTCCGCGTGGCTGGACACCGTCCGGCTCGAACAGCACCGGCACCGGCGGACGGTGCTGGACGCCCGGCCGCCGCACCTGGACACCGGCTTCGCGGGCCGCGCGGTGGCCGGCACCGCGCCGCGGCTGCCGGCCGGGGCCGACCTGCCGGCGTACGTCGCCGCGCTGCTGGACGGGCTGTGCTCCGGCGCGGCGCTGCTGGCGGCGGACGGCGCCAACCGCCCGGTGCTGTCCGGGTGAGCGCCCGGCGGGCGGATCCCGCGGCGGGCGGCAGGACATCGACGAGGCGAGGAGGAACGGCGCAGTGGCCGGCACGGCGGTGGACGTGATCGTGGTCGGTGCGGGCGCGGCCGGGCTGGCGTGCGCGCAGGACCTGTCGGCGGAGCACCTGCGGGTGCTCCTGCTGGAGGCCTCGGACGAGGTGGGCGGGCGGGTCCGGACGGACACCGTCGACGGCTTCCGGCTGGACCGCGGCTTCCAGGTCTTCAACACGGCGTACCCGCAGGTGCGGCGGCGCTTCGCGCTGCGCGGGCTGCGGCTGCACCCGTTCACGCCGGGGTTCCTGCTGGCGGGCGCGCGGGGGCGGTACCGGTTCGCCGACCCGACTCGGCGGCCCGGCCTCGCGGGCGACCTGCGGCCGGGCCGGCTGGCGCCGCTGCGCGACACGGTGGGCCTCGGCCTGCTGGGCGCCCGCGACCTGCTGGCCCCGCCGGCACTGATCCGCCGCGGGCCGGACGTCGCGACGGCCCGGATGCTCGCCGACGGGCTGTCGGCCGCAACGGTCGACTCGGTGCTGCGGCCCTTCCTCGCCGGGGTCTTCCTGGAGGACTCGCTGGAGACCTCCAGCCGCTTCTTCCACCTGGTCTGGCGCAGCATGCTCCGCGGCACGCTCTGCCTGCCCCAGCAGGGCATCGGCGCGGTGCCGCGGGCGCTGGCGGCGGTGCTGCCGGCCGGGACGCTCCGGCTCTCCGCGCCGGTCGCCGGGCTGACCGAGAGCGGGGTGCTGCTGAAGGACGGCACCGAACTGGCCGCGGACGCCGTGGTGGTGGCCACCGAGGCGGCCGAGGCGGCACGGCTGCTGCCCGGGCTGGCGGTGCCCCCGGCCCGGTCGGTGACGACCCTGTACCACGCGGCGCCGGTGAGCCCGCTGCGCGAACCGACCCTGGTGGTGGACTCGGACCGGGTGGTGCTGAACACCGTGGTGCTGTCCGAGGTGGTGCCGGCGTACTCACCGGACGGCCGCGCCCTGGTCTCCACCTCGGTCCTGGGCACCGGCGCCGACGAGTCCGCCGTCCGGGACCGCCTGGCGCAGCTGTACCGGGCGGACACCTCCGGGTGGGAGCACCTGACGGACTACCGGATCGCCGCGGCCCTGCCCGCCATGCCCGCACCGCACCCCCTGACCCGGCCGGCCCGCGTCTCACCCGGCCGCTACGTGTGCGGCGACCACCGCGCCACCGGCTCCCTGCAGGGCGCCATGGCCTCCGGCGCCCGCGCGGCCCGCGAGGTCCTGGCCGACCTGCGCGGGACTACGGCGGGTCCTGGCCGCGGGAGTGCTCGGTGGCCAGGAGTTCCGGGAGGCCGGTGAGGCGGGCCAGGCCGGCGGTGGCGCGGGCGGTGCGGTGGTTGGCGGCCAGCCGGTCGCGATGGCGGTGGACGAAGGCCCAGTAGCCGGTGGTGAAGGGGCAGGCGCGCTCGCCGGTGCGTTCGGTGGGCCGGTAGCGGCAGGGGCCGCAGAAGTCGCCCATCCGGTGCAGATAGGCGCCGCCCGCCGCGTACGGCTTGGTGGTGATCAGGCCGCCGTCGGCGTACTGGGACATGCCGACCACGTTGGGGAGCATGACCCAGTCGTAGCCGTCGACGAAGCAGCGGTGGAACCAGTCGGTGACGGCCCGCGGGTCCCAGCCGTGCTGGAGCGCCCAGTTGCCGAGCACCATCAGGCGCGGGACGTGGTGGACCCAGCCCAGGTCGCGGACCTCGGCGAGGGTGCGGGCGAGGCAGCGCGCGCCGACCGCCCCGGCGTCCAGTTCGGCGAACCAGTCGGGCAGCGGTGCGTGGTGGCCGAGGGCGTTGCGTCCGCGGTACTCCTCGCCGAGGTACCAGTAGAGCTGCCAGACGTACTCGCGCCAGCCGGCGATCTGGCGGACCAGGCCCTCGACGCTGTTCAGCGGCGCGGCGCCGTCCCGGTACGCCCGCTCGGCCCGGCGGACGCACTCCCCGGGGTCGAGCAGGCCGAGGTTGAGCGGGACGGAGAGCAGGCTGTGCGCCATCCAGGGGTCGTCGTGGAGCATCGCGTCCTCCCAGCGCCCGAAGTGCGGCAGCCGGGCGGTGACGAAGTGCTCCAGGGCCTGCTCGGCCTCGGCCCGGGTGGCGGCGAAGCGGCGCGGGCCGTCGCGGCCCACGAAGGAGACCTCGCCGGCCTTCTCCCAGCGGTCCAGATCGGCCCGGACCTCGGCGTCGATGTCGTCCTCCTCGGGCCACCACGGCGGTTCGACCGGCAGGGCGGCGGCGCCGCGCGGCGGTGGCTCCCGGTTCTCGTGGTCGAGGTTCCAGCGACCGCCGGCCGGTTCGCCGCCGTCCAGCAGCAGGTGCTCCTGGCGCCGGACGGCGCGGTAGAAGTCCTCCAGCAGCAGGCGGCGTTCACCGCGGCCGTCCGCCCAGCGGCGGAAGTCGGCGTGGTCCACCAGGAAGCCGCGGGGCGCCAGCACCTCGACCTGGGGGAGCCGCTCGACCAGGCCGAGGGCGGCCCGGGAGGTGGGGTGGCGGACGGTGACCCGGCGGCGTCCGACCGCGGCGCGCAGCCCCTGACGGTAGGTGTCCGCCTGCACGTAGCGGGCCCGGTCGCCGAGTTCGGCGGCCCGGTGGCGCAGTGCGGAGAGGACCAGGTGGGCCTTGGCGCGGTGGAAGCGCCGGCGCCGGAGCACGGACCGGGCCTCGATCAGGACGATCTCGGCGTGCTCGGCCGGTCCGTGCTCCGACGGGTCGGTGAAGTGCGGGCCCAGCTGGTCGGCGAAGACCCAGTGCGGGCGGGTCACGTGGCGCGGCCGCCGATCGCCGTCCGGCCCGGTCCGCCGGGGCGGGCCGCCTGCGGGTGGCGGCTGCGCCAGTACGGGTTGTCGTGCGGGAGCTTGCCGGAGACCCGGCCGTACATGCCGAAGGTGGCGATGACGAAGCCGGTGACGAAGCTGAAGATGACGTTCGGCATGCGGAAGGCCAGGTAGTTGGCGCCGGAGTCGAGCACGGCGAGGTTGACGAAGCCGCTGAGCACGAAGAGCGTGCCGACCGCGATGTTGACGGTCGAGGCGGTGTTGCCGCCGATCACGGCTCCGGCGATCAGGACCACGGCGAAGACGATGGAGACCAGGCTGAGCAGGCCGTTGCTGGAGAGTCCGGCGACCTGTTCGCCGTTGGTGGAGAAGAAGGCCAGTCCGTCGGCGAGGCCCAGGCAGCCGAAGACCAGCAGGGCGGCGCCGCAGAGGCCGGCGCCGATCCGGTAGACCTGGGCCAGCCGGTGGTCGACGGGGAGTTCATCACGCAGATCCATCGGGTCGCTCCGATCGGCAGGGGGCTCGTCGCCCCGGTCCTGCCAGCGTGGGCCGGGAGCGGGCGGCCCACGACTCGCAGCGTTCGTGCAGCGGTGCGGGCCGGTCAGTCCAGGCCGCGGGCGCGGCGCAGCCGGACGGAGACGTCCGCCGGGTCGACGATCGGCGCGGGGTAGCCGGGCGGGGGCGACGGCAGGGTCCAGGGCCGGTGCACGGCGCGGCCGGGCACGTCGGCGAGTTCGGGCACCCAGCGGCGGACGTAGGCGCCGTCCGGGTCGAAGCGGTCGGCCTGAACGAGCGGGCTGAGCACGCGGTTGGGCCGGGTGTCGGTGCCGGTGCCGGCCACCCACTGCCAGTTCAGCTGGTTGTTGGCGACGTCGCCGTCGACCAGCAGGGAGAGGAAGTGCCGGGCGCCGATCCGCCAGTCCTGGTAGAGCGTCTTGGTGAGGAAGCAGGCCGTCAGCAGCCGGGCCCGGTTGTGCATCCAGCCCTCGTGGGCGAGCTGGCGCATGCCTGCGTCGACCACCGGGAAGCCGGTGCGGCCCTGCCGCCAGGCCTCGATCTCCTGCTCGTCGTGGCGCCACCGGTCGTCCCTGGTGCGGTAGTCGTCGCGGGCGGCGTGCGGGCGCGCGGCGAGCACCTGGTGGTGGAAGTCCCGCCAGACGAGCTGCCGGACGAAGGCCTCGGCGCCCTCGCCGCCGCGCGCCTCGGCGAGGTGGGCGACCTCGTTGGCGGACAGGCACCCGAAGTGCAGGTACGGGGAGAGCCGGGAGGTGCCGTCGGCGGCGAGCGCGTCGTGGCGGTCGAGGTAGGAGTCGCTGTCCCAGTGCTTCCAGACCCGCCGGGCTGCGCTCTCGCCGCCCGGCGGCAGGCCCGGCGAGTCGGGTCGGACACCGGTGGGCAGCGGTTCGCTGCGCGGGCCGGCCGGGGTGCGCAGGGTGCGCGGCGCGCCGTGCGGGGTGCGCCGCGGGGCCTGCTGCCAGGCCCGGTGGTAGGGGGTGAAGACCGCGTAGTGGTCCTTGCCGACGGGGGTGACGGCGCCGGGGGCGAGCACGGTGAGCGAGCCGTCGTGGACGTGCAGCAGGTCCCCGAGGGCCTTGCGCAGGGCGGCCTCCCGGTGGTGGGCGAAGCCGCTGACGCCGGCGGCGACGTGCACCGAGACGGCGCCGACCTCGTGGGCGAGCCGGGCGGCCTCCTCGGCGGCCGGGCCGCGGCGCAGCACCAGGCGGCCGCCGGCCTGCCGCAGTGAGGCGTCGAGGTCGTGCAGGCAGTCCGCGAGGAAGGCCAGGCGGTTGGGCGCGGCGAAGCCGGCCGCGGCGACGTCGGGGTCGAGCACGAAGAGCGGCACGACCTCGTCGGCGGCGGCCCGGGCGGCGTGCAGCACGGGGTTGTCGTGCAGCCGCAGGTCCTGGGTGAACAGGGCGACGGAGACGGTCATCGGGAGGTTCCGGGGGTCGGCGGGCGGGGGCGGGTACGCGGCGGCAGGGGGAGGAAGCCGCTGGTCCTGGCGGTGTACTCGGCCCAGCCCGGTTTGCTGGAGCCCAGCTGGCGCTCCAGCATCGGCTTGCCGCTGCCGTACGCCAGGAGATACGTCATCAGGACGGGGCTGAGCACGAAGGCCCAGCCGATCGGCGTGTCGGCGGCGAGCAGGAACAGGCCCCACCAGACGCAGGCGTCGCCGAAGTAGTTGGGGTGGCGGGTGTAGCGCCACAGGCCGCGGTCCATCACCCGGCCGCGGTTGGCCGGGTCGGCCTTGAAGCGGGTCAGCTGCTGGTCGCCGACGGCCTCGAAGAAGAGGCCGACGGCCCACAGGCCGGTGCCCGCCCAGGCGAGCGGACCGGGCGGGTGCGGCACGTACTGGGCGGCCTGGACGGGCAGCGAGACGAACCAGACCAGGGCGGCCTGGAGCAGGTAGACCATCCGCAGGGCGTACCGGGTGCGGGCGGGCCCGGCGGGTGCGCGGGAGAGCATCCGGGCGTAGCGCGGGTCCTCGTCCTGGCCGCGGGCGCGCCGGGCGATGTGCGCGGACAGCCGCAGCCCCCAGACGGTGACCAGGACGGTGGCGAGCAGCCGGCGGCCGTCGTCGCCGTACCCGGCGGACAGCCCGTAGCCCGTCCAGGCGACCGCGGTGAAGGCCAGCCCCCAGGCGACGTCGACGCCGCGGTGCCGGCCGGTGCGCACCCCGACGGCGAACGCGGCGAGCAGTACCGCGAGGGCCGCGCCGAGGGTGGCGGCCAGGTTGACGGCGAACGCCGCTCCGTTCACCGCGACTCCCCGTACCACTGGGCCGGGGACGCCGGGGCGCCGCTCGCGCCGCCGGCGGCGGGCCGCACCGCGAGGATCTGGTCGACGCCCATCCGGCGCTCGGCGAAGGCGAGCGAGCTGCCGGCCAGGTAGAGCCGCCACAGCCGGACGGTCGGCTCGCCGACCAGCGCGGTGAACTCGGGCAGGCGCTGCATCAGGGTGTCGTGCCAGGCGTCGATGGTGCGGGCGTAGTGCTCGCGCATCGCCTCGACGTTGCGGACCTCCAGGCCGGCCTCCTCCAGCATCGCCACGGTCGCGCCGACCGGGCGCATCGACATGTCGGGGGCGATGTACGTCTCGATGAAGGCGCCGCCACCGGGGGCGTGCGCCCCGCGGGACATCTGCTGGACCAGCAGCCGGCCGCCGGGGCGCAGCAGGCCGTGCAGCTGCGCCGCGAACTGCGGGTAGCGGTTGTCGCCGACGTGCTCGCCCATCTCGATGCAGCTGACCGCGTCGTACGGGCCGTCGGCGAGCTCGCGGTAGTCCTGCAGGCGGACCTCGATCCGGTCGCCGAGGCCGGCCTCGGCGACCGCGGCGGTGGCGTGGTCGTGCTGACGGGCCGACAGGGTGACCGCGGTGACCCGGGCGCCGTGGTTGCGGGCGGCGTGCAGGGCGAGCGCGCCCCAGCCGCAGCCGACGTCGAGGAGCCGGCTGCCTGGCCCCAGGCCGAGCTTGCGGCAGACCAGGTCGAACTTGGCGGTCTGGGCGGCGTGCAGGGTGTCGGCCCCGGGCGTCCAGTAGGCGCAGGAGTAGGCCGTCGCCGGGCCGAGCAGCATCGTGTAGAAGGCGTTGGAGAGGTCGTAGTGGTGGCTGATCACGGCGCGGTCGCGGGAGCGGCTGTGCAGGGCGCCGCCGACCCGGGCCCGGCCGTCGGGCGGCACCGGGCGCGGGCCCAGCACGCCGAGCCGGGCGGCGGCGGCGAGCAGCGCCGGCCAGTCGCGGGCCGAGGGGCGGACGGGGCCGCGGCCGGCGAGTGCGGTGCGGACGGCGCCGAGGCTGCCGGCGAGGTCGCCCTCGACGTCCAGGTCGCCGGTGATGTAGGCGTCGGCGAGGCCGAGTTCGCCGGGCTGCCAGAGCAGCCGGCGCAGCGCGCGGCGGTTGCGCAGGACGACCACCGGGCCGTCGGCGGGCCCGGCGGCGGAGCCGTCCCAGGTGCGCAGCCGGAACGGCAGCGGGCCGTCCAGCAGGCCGGTGAGGAGCGGTTCGAGCCGGGCGGCGGCGGTCATCGGTGGTCCCCCTCGCGGGTCAGGAGCAGCTGCTGGACGTCGAGGTAGCCGGTGCGGAACCCGGCCTCGGAGTACGCGAGGTAGAGCTCCCACATGCGCTGGAAGACCCGGTCGAAGCCGAGCGCGGTGACCTCGTCGGCGCGTTCGGTGAACCGCTCCCGCCACAGCCGCAGGGTCTCGGCGTAGTGCGGGCCGAAGCCGTACGCCTCGGCCAGGCGCAGCGAGGTGTGCTTCTCGGCGGTCTGCCGGATGGCGGCGACGGAGGGGATCAGCCCGCCGGGGAAGATGTACTTGAGGATCCAGGTGTAGGTCTCGCTGCTGGCGAGCATCCGGTCGTGCGGCATGGTGATCGCCTGGATCGCCGCCCGGCCGCCGGGGGCGAGCACCCGGTCGATGGTGCCGAAGTAGGCGGGCCAGAACGGGCGGCCGACCGCCTCGATCATCTCGACGCTGACCACGGCGTCGTAGCTGCCCTCGGCGGAGCGGTAGTCGCAGAGCCTGACCTCGGCCCGGTCGCCGTACCCGGCGTCGGCGATCCGGCGGCGGGCGAGGGCGAGCTGCTCCTCGGAGAGGGTGAGGCTGACCACGCGGGCGCCGCGGGCGGCGGCCCGGAGGGCGAGTTCGCCCCAGCCGGTGCCGATCTCCAGGACACGGCTGCCGGGGCCGACGGCGGCGAGGTCGAGCAGCCGGTCGATCTTGCGGTGCTGGGCATCGGCGAGGGTGTCCCACCCGGCGTCCGGCCGGCCGTCGGCGCCGGGGGCGAACAGCGCCGAGGAGTAGGTCATGGTGGGGTCGAGGAAGAGCGCGAAGAGCTCGTTCGACAGGTCGTAGTGCCGGCGGATGTTCTGCCGGGCGTTGTCCGCGGTGGACAGTTCGGCGTCCGGCGGCCGCTGCACGTAGAGGCGGCGCAGCCACTGGGCGCCGGTCGGCACCAGGGTCTCGGGGGCGGTGGCGAGGGCGGTGAGCAGCGCGACCAGGTCGGGCGCGTCCCACTCGCCGGCCTGGTACGACTCGCCGAACCCGATCAGGCCGCTCGCGCCGACCCGGTGCAGGAAGGCCTCGGGCCGGTGCAGCCGCAGCACCGGCGCGCCCGGCGGGGCGGGTACGAGCGTGCGGCCGCCGGGGAGTTCGACGCGCAGGCCGCGCCGTCGGGCGACCCGGCGCAGCAGGCGTCCGGCGACGGCGGCGCGCAGCGGGACGTCGGGCACGGTGGCGACGTCGGGCCAGCGGTGGGCGTCGACGGGGTGCGGGGCGGTCGCGGTGGCGGGGCTGGTCACGGGACGGGAACCTCTTCTCGGGCGGTCCGGTCGGGTCGCGGGTGTACGGGCAGGCCGCGCAGTAGGAGGCGTATGCCCTGATATCGAATGTGCAAGGGGACGGCGTAGGTGGCCAGCGGGTGGCGGACGGCGGCGCGCAGCAGCTGTCCGGCGGTGGCGGGGCGGCGCTCGCCGTGCACGGTGGCGGTGAACGCGGGGCGGCCCTCGCGCTCCAGGCGGACGGTGAGGCGCAGCCGCTCGCCGGGTTCGGGCAGCGCCATCCGGTAGTCGCCGTCGACCGGGAAGAACGGCGAGACGTAGAACTCCTTGGGCGTCCCGGCGCGGCCGTCGGCGCCGGGGCGCAGCAGGTAGCGGTGGTGGCCGCCGTAGGTGTTGTGCACCTCGGCCACGGTGCAGACCGGGCGGCCGTCGGGGTCGTGGCACCAGTAGACGGTGAGCGGGTTGAAGACGTGGCCGAGCGAGCGGGCCTGGGCGAGCATCAGGACGCGGCCGCCGGCGAGGTCGACGCCCTGCCCGGCGAGGTAGGCGTCGAGGTTCTCGCGCAGGGTGCGCCGGGGGTCGCCGGGGTGGTCGGCGGCGCGGAAGCGGGCGAGCGGCCGCAGCGGGGCGGGCAGCCGGGGCAGCCGGTCGAGGTCGACCAGCCAGAGGTAGGTGCGGTGGGCGAAGGAGTGCCGCAGCGGGGCCGTCCTGGCGTGCGCGATCCGGCACTCGTACAGGGCGGCGCCCCAGCGGCCGGGGAGGGCGTGGGTCACGGGGCCACCACCGCCGTGCCGAGCAGGGCGCCGGCGGCCTGCACGCCGGAGCGGCAGCCGTCCTCGTGGAAGCCCCAGCCGTGGTAGGCGCCCGCGAACGCGGTCCGGGCGGTGGCGAGTTCGGGCAGCCGGCGCTGGGCGGCGACGGACTCGGCGGTGTAGATCGGGTGCTCGTAGACCGTCCGGGAGAGGATCTGCTCCTCCGGGATGGGGTGGTGGCGGTCCTCGTTCAGGGTGACCAGGTAGTCCTCGGCGGTGTCGAGGCCGAGCAGCCGGTTGAGGTGGTAGCTGACCTGGACGGCGTCCGCGCGGTCGGCGCAGTCGGGCATCAGGTAGTTCCAGGAGGCGCGGGCGCGGGCGGCGCGCGGCAGCCGGGAGGCGTCCCGGTGCAGCACGGTGGGGTTGCGGGAGTAGCGGAAGGCGCCGAGGACGGCGCGTTCGGTGTCGGTGGGGTCGGCGAGCAGCCGCAGTGCCTGGTCGGCGTGGGTGGCCACCACCACGGCGTCGGCGGCCGTCCGCCCGCCGTCCGCGGTGGTGACCGTGACGCCGTCCGGGTGCCGGTGCACGGCCCGGACGGGGGCGCCGCGGTGGACGGCGGGCAGGCGTTCGGCGATCCGCTCGACGTACGTCCGGGAGCCGCCGACCACCGTGCGCCAGGTGGGTGAGCCGGTGATGCCGAGCATCCCGTGGTTCTCCAGGAAGGCGAACAGGTACCGGGCCGGGTAGTCGCCGGCCAGGTCGGGTGCGCAGGACCAGACGGCGGCGACCACCGGGTTCATGAAGTGGTGGACGAAGTAGCGGGAGAAGCCGCCGCGGGCGAGGAACTCGGCGAGCGACGGGTCGCCGGCGTCCGGGTCGGCGAGCAGCCGGCGGGCGCGGCGGTGGAAGCGCGGCACCTCGGCGAGCATCCGCAGGTAGCGGCCGCGGACGGCGGCGGAGGGGCTGGCGAGCAGGCCGGCCGGGCCCTTGGCGCCCGCGTACTCCAGGCCGCAGCCCTCGCACCGCACCGACATGCTCATGTCGCTGTCGCGGGTGGCCACACCGAGTTCCCGGAACATCCGGACCAGGTGCGGGTACGTCCGCTCGTTGTGCACCAGGAAGCCGGTGTCCAGCGGCACCGTCCGCCCGTCGGCGCCGGTCGCCCGCTGGGTGTGCGCGTGCCCGCCGAGCCGGTCGTCCGCCTCGAACAGCTCGACCTGCACACCGGCCCGGTGGAGCCGGTACGCGGCGGTCAGGCCGGCGACGCCCGCGCCGACCACGGCCACCGTGCGCGGCGCCGCCGCGCCCGCCCGGTGGCGGTCCTCGGTGCGGGTGGAGACGGTTACGGGGATGGTCACGGCGGGCCCCTCCGTTCGGCCGGACGCCGCCGGGGCGGGCGCCGGGTGCGCTGCTGTCACCGGCCATTCGGGGCACGCGGAGGGGCGGATTGCTCCGAACGGGAGAATTCCTGCCGGGCCGTCGGACCGGGCGCGGTGCCGCGCACCCGGTCCGACGGGTTCTCAGCTGAACGGCAGCAGGAGCACCGGGTTGCCGCTCGGGTGCTGCGATCCGCCGGACGGCTCGACGGTGACGCCGACGCCCGCCGCGCCGTCGATCGGGCCGCTCAGCACCAGCGATCCGTTGCTCTGCGGGAGCAGGCCGGCCGGGCGCATGGTGCCCGCGTCGTTGAACCACAGCTGGTACGTCTTGCCCTGCGGCAGCGCGGGCAGCCCGGCGGCCAGGAAGCCCGCCTCGCCGCGGCTCTGCGACCAGACCACGGTGCCCACCCCGGAGCCGGCCGTACCGGTCGCGGTCTTCGCGTCCGGGGCGGTCAGCAGGGTGCCGAACGCGGCCTGCTGGTCGGCCAGTCGGGCGGCCTCGGCGCGGGCCCGGTCGGCCTGGTCGTGCTGCTGCACGGCGAGGGCGCCGAAGCCGGTGGCGAGCGCCACCGAGGCGGCCAGCGCCAGCTTCGGCCAGTTCCGGGCGAACCGGCCGCGCTGCCGCGGCGCGGCATGGCCGGCCGCGACCTCCGCGCCGGACGGCGCGAGTTGGCGGACGGCCGGCAGGGCGGCCATCACCCGCGCCTTCAGCTCGGGCGGCGGCTGCAGCGCCTCCGCGGCGCCGAGCCGGGCGAGGGTGGCGGTGAACTCGGCGACCTCCGCGGCACAGGCCGGGCACTGCGCCAGGTGCCGCTCGAAGTCCGTGCGCTCCGCGCCGTCCAGGGCGTGCGCCGCGTAGGCGCCGGTGAGCGTGTGCAGATCGGCCCCGATGGTCATGACCCCACCCCCAGGCAGTCGCGCAGCCGGATCAGGCCGTCCCGCATCCGGGTCTTGACGGTACCGAGGGGCGTGCCGAGCATGTCGGCCACCTCCCGGTAGGAGTAGCCGCGGTAGTACGCGAGCGTGACCGACTCGCGCTGGATCTCGGTCAGCGACTTCAGGCAGCGCCGGACCTGCTCCCGCTCCAGCCGCCCCTCGACCTGCTCGGCGACCTCGTCGTACACCGGGGTGTGCGACTGGGCCGCGACGCGCCGGTCGCGGTCGGCGGCGGCCTGCGCGGAGCGCACCCGGTCCACCGCCCGGCGGTGCGCCATGGTCAGCACCCAGGGCAGCACCTCGCCGCGCTCGGGCCGGTAGCGCGACGCCGTCCGCCACACCTCCAGCATGACCTCCTGGGCGACCTCCTCGGACTGCGCCGGGTCCCGCAGCACCCGGCGGACGAGCCCGAGCACCGGCCCGGCCACCGCGTCGTACAGCCGGGAGAAGGCGTCCTGGTCGCCGAAGGACACCTTGGCGATCAGCTCCTTCAGATCCGGCCCGCGCCGCTGCGGGCCGGAGAGGTGCACGACGGTGCTCATCGGCCCACCCCCCGGCATCGGGTGGCACGGGCCACCGGGCGCACGGGCCGGGCGCGGAGCCCGCCCGTCGGGCGGTTGGCGGACATACGGGACCTCCAGGGACCACGGGGTCGGAGCCGGCCGGCGGGTGCGCCGGACGGTCACGGCATCAGGCGTTCGAAGCCGGCGGGGCGGCGGATTGGTCCCGGCCGTGGAGAATGGCGCCGCCCGGTCCGACGAGCGTTCCACACCGGCCCGGCCGGACCAATCCGGACGGGGCGCGGCTCCGAATCCGGGGCGAGCGCACCACCAGGAGGACCGCTGCCATGCCGGCCGCCCACCGCCAGACCAGGCTGTTCGACATCCGCGAGATCTACGCCGAGCCCGCCGCGGCGGCCTCCGGGCGCGGCCGCGCCGTCCTGGCCCGCTTCCCGGACGCCCGGGTCGTCGAGGTGGACTCGCACTGGCGGATCCCGCACCTGCACGGCAACGCCGGCAACGTCGCCCGCTGGGCCCGGGTGAAGAGCGAGGTGCTGGTGCTCGGCGAGAAGAAGTCCCTCGCCGCCCGGCCCAACGGCCGCTCGGCGGACTTCATCGCCCCCAGCTCGGCCAACGGCTGCGCGCTGGCCTGCGCCTACTGCTACGTGCCGCGGCGCAAGGGCTACGCCAACCCGATCACGGTCTTCACCAACATCGACCGGATCGTCTCCTACCTGGCCGGGCACGTCCGCCGACAGGGCCGCAAGGCGGCCCCCACCCAGTGCGACCCGGCGGCCTGGGTGTACGACATCGGCGAGAACAACGACTGCGCGGTGGACGCCCTGGTCTGCGACAACACCGCGGACCTCGTGCGCGCCTTCCGGCACTGGCCCACCGCCAAGGCCTCGTTCGCCACCAAGTGGGTCAACCGCGACCTGCTCGCCCTCGACCCGCGCGGCCGCACCCGGATCCGGTTCTCGCTGATGCCGCCCGCCGACGCCCGGCTGCTGGACGTGCGCACCAGCCCCGTCCCGGACCGCGTCGCCGCCGCCGCGGACTTCCTGGAGGCCGGGTACGAGGTGCACTTCAACCTCTCCCCCGTCGTGCTGCGCGAGGGCTGGCAGGCCGACTGGGCCGACCTGCTGCGCCGGATGGACGACCTGCTGCCGCAGGCCGTGAAGGCGCAGGCCGCCGCGGAGATCATCATGCTGACCCACAACCGCGACCTGCACGAGGTCAACCTCGGCTGGCACCCCCGGGCCGAGGAGGTGCTGTGGCGGCCCGGTCTGCAGGAGGCCAAGCGCTCGGAGAACGGCAGCTGGAACGTCCGCTACCGGGCCGGCCTCAAGGCCGCCGCGGTCGCCGAGCTCCGCGGCCTGATCGCGGCCCACGCCCCCTGGCTGCGGGTCCGCTACGCCTTCTGACCCGCCGCCACCCCCGTCCGCCGACCGGCCGATCCTCCCCGGGAGCCCTTGATGCCCGAGCCGACCGCACCCCCGCTGCACTGCCTGGTGACCGGCGCGACCGGCTACATCGGCGGCCGGCTGGTGCCCGAACTGCTGCGCGCCGGGCACACCGTGCGCTGCCTGGTCCGCGAGCCCGGCCGGCTGCGCGACCACCCGTGGCGGTCCGCGGTGGAGACCGCCACCGGCGACGTGACCCGCCCGGACACCCTCGACGGGGCGTTCGAGGGCATCGACGTCGCCTACTACCTCGTCCACTCGCTGGGCACCGGCGCGGACTTCGAGCGGACCGACCGCGAGGCGGCCCGCGCGTTCGGCGCCGCGGCCGCCCGGGCCGGCGTCCGGCGGATCGTCTACCTCGGCGGGCTCACCCCCGCCGGGGTGCCGGCCGGCGAGCTCTCCCCGCACCTGCGCTCGCGCGCCGAGGTCGGCCGGATGCTCCGCGCCGGCGGCGTGCCGACCGCCGAACTGCGGGCCGCGGTCATCCTCGGCTCCGGCTCCGCCTCCTTCGAGATGCTCCGCTACCTCACCGAGCGGCTGCCGGTGATGGTCACCCCGAACTGGGTCGGCACCCGGATCCAGCCGATCGCCGTCCGCGACGTGCTCCGCTACCTGGTCGGCGCCGCACAGCTGCCGCCGGACGTCGACCGGAGCTTCGACATCGGCGGCCCCGACGTGCTGACGTACCGCCAGATGATGATGCGCTACGCCGCGGTGGCGGGGCTGCCGCGCCGGGTCATCGTGCCGGTGCCGGTGCTCACCCCGCGGCTCTCCAGCCACTGGGTGGGCCTGGTCACCCCCGTCCCCAACGCCATCGCCCGGCCGCTGGTCGAGTCGCTGCGGCACGAGGTGGTCTGCGGCGAGCACGACATCGCCCGCTGGGTCCCGGACCCGCCCGACGGCCTGATCGGCTTCGACCGGGCCGTCCGGCTCGCCCTGCGGCGGATCCGCGACGCCGACGTCGCCACCCGCTGGTCCTCCGCCAGCCTGGCCGGTGCACCGAGCGACCCACTGCCCACCGACCCCGACTGGGCCGGCGGCAGCCTCTACGAGGACGTGCAGGAACTGCGGGTCGACGCACCGCCGGCCGCCGTGTGGCGGGTGGTCGAGGGCATCGGCGGCGACAACGGCTGGTACTCCTTCCCGCTCGCGTGGGCGGTGCGCGGCTGGATGGACCGCTTCGTGGGCGGGGTCGGGCTGCGCCGCGGCCGCCGCGACCCGGACCGGCTGCGGGTCGGCGACTCACTGGACTTCTGGCGGGTCGAGGAGATCGAACCGGGCCGCCTGCTGCGGCTGCGCGCGGAGATGCGGCTGCCGGGCCTGGCCTGGCTGGAGCTCTCCGTGGCCCCGGACGGCGGCGCCGGCACCCGCTACCGGCAGCGGGCGCTGTTCCACCCGCGCGGGCTGGCCGGGCACGCCTACTGGTGGTCGGTGGCGCCCTTCCACGCCGTGGTCTTCGGCGGCATGGCCCGCAACATCACCGAACGCGCCGGCGGCCGCCGGACGGCCCCCGCCCCGGCGGCGGGGGGCGGGAGCACGAATGCCCCCCGGCCGGGTGGGCGCGCGGCGGGGCGCCGCGGCGGGGGGGGGGGCCCCCGGGGGGGGCGCGCA
>NZ_JBHWBW010000125.1:17143-18431 GCF_042735675.1 Kitasatospora sp. NPDC059571 | reverse complement strand
GCTGTTGTTGTGCGCCCCCGCCCCCCCCCCCCCCGGGGGGGCCCCCCCCCGCTTACCCCCGGGGGCGGGCCCCTCGGCATTGCTCAAGGGACGTTTGCCCCACCTGTCCACCGCCGACAGCCGGTCCGGTCGAGTGCGCTCTCCCAGGCCGCGGTCAGACCGCGGTGACGCATGGATGGGGATTGTGCTCCCGGCGTCCTGTTGGCATCGGACGCGGCGCCTGCACATCCCACCCGCGCCGACACGCCCAGCCGGCAGGCCGAAGTGAAGCCGTTGGCTGCGCGCCCCACCGGCGCGAGGAACGCCGACCAACCTCCCAGCGGCGCAGCCGGAGGCCCGGACCGCAGGCCTCCCTGGTCGCTTCACCCTGCAGGCAGCCCCGCCGCTGTCGGCGTCGCGTGTATGACCCGACGAAATCAACCACCCTGAGCCGGCCTTCGCTGGGACGCCGGGCCGAGCCGACCGGGGACGTCGCCCGAGGGCACTTGGAGCGATCGGCACCCGGGCAGCGCCACGGTCCCGCCGCTGCGAACCGGACGGCGCACGGCCCGCCGTCCGTTCCGGTGCGGCGAGCCGCCCGTGCTCGTCCGGGAGGAGCAGCGTCGCCGTCCTGGCGTGGGACGGAGCGGGTAAAGAAAAATGTGAGATCGGTCCGGTCGGCGTGTCGATCCGCTGCTGCGCCGTTCGACCTTGGGTTGAGAGGGCCGTGAAGCGGCCCCGAAGGAGGAGAGCGATCATGGCGAAGTACATGCTGATCATGCGGGGCACGGACGAGTCGATGGCGAAGATGATGTCCACCCCGTTCGAGGAGATGCTGGAGACGGTGGGCCGCTTCAACGAGGAGCTGATCCGGGCCGGCGTGCTCGTCGCCGCCGAAGGCCTGGACGACCCGTCCCAGGGCGTGGTGGTCGACTTCAGCGGGGAGACCCCGGTGGTCACCGACGGGCCGTACGGGGAGACGAAGGAGCTGTTCGGCGGCTTCTACCTGATCGACGTCGCCTCCAAGGAGGAGGCGGTCGAGTGGGCCAAGCGCCTCCCTGCATTCCCCGGCTCGAAGTGCGAGGTCCGCCGCGTACCGGGCATCGAGGAGTTCCCGCAGGACAACGAGTGGATCGTCAAGGAGCGGGCGTGGCGCGAGCGGACCGGCCAGCTCTGATGCCGGAAGCAGTCGAGGGGGGGGGCGGGGCGCGGACACGGGGGGCGGCGGGCGGGCGGGGGGGCGAGTGCTCCACACCCGCCGTACTCGATCCGTCCACCGGGCTCGACTAGAGTCGGCGGTTCCGTACCG
>NZ_JBHWBW010000125.1:0-17133 GCF_042735675.1 Kitasatospora sp. NPDC059571 | reverse complement strand
TTTTGGCGGCACGCCGACGCCGCCCCCCGGCACCCCGCCCGGGCGGGGGGGCCCGCCGCGGCCCTCTGGAGGATCGAGTCCGCGCGGATCGTCGGTGCGCTGGCCCGCTACACCGGGGACTTCGCGCTCGCCGAGGACGTCGCCCAGGAAGCGCTCGCGGAAGCCCTCGTCACCTGGTCACGCGACGGCACGCCGGCCAGCCCGGTGGGCTGGCTGCTGGCGACCGGGCGGCGTCGCGCCATCGACGCCTTCCGCCGGACGTCCGCACTGGAACAGCGGTACGCCCAGCTCGCCGGCCACTTGGCCGACGGCGAGTTCAGCTCCGGCGCGGCGGCCGCACCCGAGCGGTCGGACGACGTGCCGTGGGATCCCGACCGGGTCGACGACGACGTCCTCGCCCTGATCTTCACCGCCTGCCACCCGGTGCTCTCGCCCGAGGCCAAGGTGGCGCTCACCCTGCGCGCGGTCGCCGGCCTGTCCAGCGAGGAGATCGCCCGGGCCTTCCTCGTGCCCACACCGACCGTCCAGGCCCGGATCACCCGGGCGAAGAAGACCATCGCCGCCGCCCGCGTGCCGTTCGAACTACCCCCGTCCGAGGACCGGCCCGCGCGGCTCGGCGCCGTCCTGAGCGTCCTCTACGTCATCTTCACCGAAGGCTCCGGCGCCACGACCGGCGACGACCTGCTACGCCCCGATCTCGCCTACGAGGCCGTCCGGCTGGCCCGGATGCTGGCCGCACTGCTGCCCACCGAACCGGAGGCGCACGGCCTGCTCGCGCTGTTCGAGCTCACCGCCGCGCGCTTCCCGGCCCGTACGGGGCCCGACGGAGAACCGGTGCTCCTGGAGGACCAGGACCGCCGGCTGTGGGACCACTCCGCGATCCGCCGCGGCCTGGCCGCACTCGGCCGGACCTCGGCCCTCGGACGAGGCCTCGGCGCCTACGGCCTGCAGGCCGCGATCGCCGCCTGCCACGCGACGGCGCCCTCCGTAGAGGAAACCGCCTGGGAACGCATCGTCCTCCTCTACGAAGCACTCGGCCGGGTCGCCCCCTCCCCCATCGTCGAACTCAACCGCGCGGTGGCCGTCGCCATGGCGAGCGGACCGCAGGAGGCGCTGCGCATCGTCGACGACCTGGCCGTCTCCGGCCGCCTGGCGGGCTCCCACCTCCTCCCCAGCGTCCGCGGCGAACTGCTCGTCCGCCTCGGTCGGACCGCCGAGGCCCGGGCCGAGCTGGAACTCGCCGCCCGGCTGTGCCGCAACACCCGCGAGCGCTCCGTACTCCTGCGCAAAGCAGCCGTCCTGGAGTAAGCCCCTACCCAGCCGGCCAGGGCAGGCAGGCCTTCGCGGGGCGGGTCAGGAGGTGGCTGTGTGCGAGGTGCGCTGAACGTCGGTGACCTGCACGTCGTCGCCGGTCCGCAGCGGCGCGCGGCCGCCGACCCCTGACTGGGCACCGGTCACACCGGCCCTCGGGGCAGAGGGAGAACCGCGGTGACTCGGCCGGATCTCGCAGACCGCACCTTCCAGCGCGCCGCACGCCGGCACGGTCCCAGCACGGGCATCCCGGCCCGCACCTTCCGGTGCAAACGGTGCGGAAATGATGCGACTCGCATCGGTGAGGCGGTGCCAGCGACCGTGGGACCACCCCCCGCGAACGCTTTGACCGCGGCCATGCGCGGGTGAAGCGCGGCGAAAGGCATCCGTTGATGCACGGTGACCCGAACAGGATCGACACACCCCCGCAATCCGGCCCCCGAGAGGCGTTGGATCCCCGCTCGGCCTGGCAGGAGGCTGCCGCCTGCAGGTCAGAAGACCCCGACCTGTTCTTTCCGGTGAGCGGCGAGGGCCTTGGGGCTGCACAGACTCTGCGGGCCAAGGCCGTGTGCGCGCGCTGTCCGGTCGTCTCCGCATGTGGGGACGCGGCGATGGCGGTGGGCGAGGCTCACGGGGTGTGGGGCGGCATGGACGAACGGGACAGGCGTCGCCGGATGAGGGCGGGCACCAACGGGATGTCCGACCGTCCGGGCCTGGCCCCTGCCGTCACACGTGCCGCCAGACAGGACGTGCGCGCTGCGGCCTTTCGACTTCCCGGCGCGAGCCGGTGGCTCGACGGGATCGGTGAGGCGGCCCGCAGCGGTCCGCTGGTGGCCGAGGTCTGGGCATTCGACGTTCGAGGACGGAGGATCCTGCTGGTGGAGCACGCCTGGCGCGGGCTGGTGCCGCCGGGCGGGAAGGTCGAGGCCGGCGAGACACCTCGTCGCGCGGCGGCCCGTGAACTGTTCGAGGAGACAGGTCTGTCGGCAGTGCTGCTGCACAAGCCGGCGATGGCCTTCGTCCGCCGCTTTCGCCCCGACTCCGCGGCAACGACGCTCGGTCTGTCCTACGCGGCGGTCGTGGACCCGGCTCGGAGGCTGCGGTGCGAGCCCAACCAACCCGCGGCATGGTTCGACCTCGACGAGCCATGGCCCTCCTGCCATCCCGGAGACCGGGACCGCATGCGCTGCTATCTGACATCCCTGCTGCAATCCCGGTGAGACCTCACCACGCCGGCGCCGGCTCGACCATTACGCCAAGAGGCTCTCCCGGCGTAGGCGAGTCCGCCTTTCGCCCGGAGGAAGGGCGGGGCCTCGTCCTTCGGGACGACGGAGGACGCGCTCAGGGCTGCTGCCGCAGCCGCCCGATCGCGGTGCCGAGGTCGACCTCGACACCGTCGGGCCGCTGCAGGCCCTCGTCCAGCAGGCGCCGGACGAACGGCCGGTGCTCGGGACGGCCGGCCGTGGCGAAATACGCCTGCAAGCCCGGCGCGAACTCGCCGTCCTCGGGCAGCGTCGCGACGTCGACCAGCTGCTTGATGCCGGCGACGGCCACCTTGTCGAAGGAGGCGATGCGGCGCGCGAACGCATCGGTGAAGTCCTCGATATCGGCATCCGGAACGAGCCGGTTCACATAGCCGTAGTAGGCGGCCAGATCCGCCGGGACGTCATCGCCGCCCAAGAGGATCTCCAGGGCCCGGCCGCGGCCGACCAGCCGCCCCAACCGCGCCATCGGGCCACCACCGGGCACGGCGCCGACACCCACCTCGAACTGGCCCAGGACCGCCCTCTCCGACGCGAAACGGATGTCCGTGGCGAGCACGAACTCACTACCCGCACCACGCGTACGGCCACGGATCTCCGAGATCGTCGCCACCGGGACCCTGCTGAGGCGCACGAAGTTGTCCAGGTACGGATGCAAGCCCGTCGGCCCCGGCTGCATCCCCGCCACCCGGGCGTTGTCTGCCGTGAAGTCCCAGTGCGCCATGAAGTAGCCCGGGGTGTCACTGCGGAACACGACCACGGTGAGATCCGGATCGGTCTCGATGCGCCCGACGAGCGCGCCGAGCTGCTCGAGGGTGTCCGGATCCAGCAGGTTGACCGGGCCGTTGTCGAAGGTCACCCGCCAGTACGCCGAGGAGACCTCACTGACGTGGAACTGCTCCGCACTCATGTCCGCTCCGTTGCTCATGGCGCGTCCGCAGGTCCGCGGGTCGGCGGGTCGGCGGGGTCCGTCAGGAGACGAACTGCTGCCCGCCGTCGATGTCGTACGTCGCACCGGTCAGGGCCGTGTTGACCATCAGGTGGACGGCCAGCGCCGCGACGTCCGCGGGGCCCACGACACGGCCGATCGGCAGCATCGCGCGCAGCTCGGCGCGGCGCTCCTCGAGCCCCTCGCCGAGCAGCGAGGCCGACAGCGGGGTGTCGACGAACCCGGCCGCGATGAGGTTGACGCGCACCGGGGCGAGCTCGAGTGCGAGGGCCGCGGTGAACGACGGCAGTGCGTTGGTGGCGGCGGAGGCGACGCCGAGACCGCGGGCGACGCGCCGCGCTCCGGTGCCGCCCATGAACACCAGACTGCCTCCGGGCCGCACCCGGCCGACGGCATTGCGCGCGACCTCCAGTTCCAGCACCGCATGGTCACTGATCGCATCCCGCACCTCGGCGGCGCTCATCGCGAGGAGCGGCCCGTAGCTGGGGCCGCCGGCCGTCACCATCACGTGGTCGATCGGCGTCGGCAGGTCCTGGAAGAACGCTTCCAGGGCCGCCGAGTCGGTGGCGTCGAAGGCCGCGGTGCGCCGGGCGCCGACCTCGCCGGCCGCGCGCTCCAGACGGCCGGGATCGCGGCCGACGAGGACGACCTCGGCGCCCTCGGTCCGGGCGCGTCTGGCCGTCTCCAGGCCGATGCCGGCGCTGCCGCCGATCACGACGACGCTCTGGCCGAGCAGTTCGGGCTCGCGTACGGGGGTGGTCACGGGTGGGCTCCCTCTGTCATCGTGCCGTGGGCCTGGGCGTCCTGATCGTCAGCGGCCCGGCAGACGCGTCCTGATCTCCTGCAGCAGCCAGCCGTTGCCGTCAGGGTCGGCGAACGAGACGAAGGACCCGTAGTCGGCGTGCTCGGGGGCGGGCCCGTCCACACGTCCGCGCGTCCCGGCGTGGTGGAAGATGCCGGTGACGTCGTGGAAGACCCCGCTCACGTCCACACCGCGTTCGACGAGGCCGGCGCGGGCCGCGTCGATGTCGTACACGGTGAGTTGCAGGCCCTGCATCGAGCCGGCCGGGGCCGAGGTCACGCCCTCGCCGAAGATGATCGAGCACAGCGAGCCCGGCGGGGTGAACTGCACGACCCGGTAGCCCTCTTCCACGGTCAGGTCGGCGTCGAGCCGCCAGCCCAGTGATCCGTAGAACCGCTTGGCCCGGTCGGTGTCGGAGACCGGCAGCACCACGACTTCCAGGCGCATCTCGCCGGCCGCCACAGGCGGTGTTCCGGTGCTCCGGTCGGATTCCGCTTCCACGCTGCCTACTCTCCGCCTCCGGGGGTCGGTGGCACGGTTGCCGGGGCGACGGGGCGAACAGGCCATGATCACGCGTCCCGGGTGCGGGGAACGCCGCTCCGTCGATCGCGGGCGCGGCCGTCCCGGGAGCGGGACGGAGCCCTACGCCATCGAAACCTCCCCCACGGGCACCTGCAAGTCGGGCCCGGCAGCCGTCACCAGAGGTAGCCGTCGACGGGCACCGCCCTGGCCGGACGCTCCGAGACGTCGATGAGTTCGAGCAGGTCGCGTTCGAGGCCGATGGCCAGGGCCGTGACGGGAACGTCCTGGATGCGGTTGGCGAACGGCTCCTCGTTGGCGGCACCGACCCGTTCGATCAGCCGGAAGTACAGGGCGATCAGGAGCGCGGTGGGGATGATCAGCCACCGGTGGGCGGGCACGACGCCGATGACGGCGAACGGGAACACGACGACGTAGCAGTGCACGAACATCCGGCTGAGATAGTCGTGCGGCCGGGGAATCGGCGTGGTGCTCATACGCTCGGCCAGGGCCTGCTGGACGGACAGCCCGGCCAGCGCGGTCTCCAACTGGAAGTTGTCCAGGCCGGTGAGGATCCCCGCGGCATAGCCGCGGAAGACGGCCTGGCTCTGCAGCCGAGCCAGCACGGCCGGCCCGTTGTCGGCGGCGAGGACCAGATCCACCTCATCGGCCGGCAGGAGACGGGTGAGTTCGGCGGTGGCGTCCTGCCGGCGCAGCAGGCGGGCGAGGCAGTGCGCCCAGGCGGCCTGACGGAGGGCCAGGTCGTGCTGCCAGGCGCGGACGGCCTCGGGGTCCGCCGCGCCCTGGGCAGCCTTCGCGTCGGTGAGGGACCGGGCGACCCGGATCAGAGTGCGCGACAGACCGGTGATCTGCGCCCAGATCGTGCTCGCCTCCCACCACCGCTGATAGGCCGTGTTCGCGCGGAACGCCAGGAGGATGGCCAGCGCGGTGCCGAGGACGGTGGCCACCAGCGAGGGCAGGGCGAGCCAGGAGATGTCGGCGACGTCGACCAGCAGGTACGCCGCGGTGGCGCTGACCACGGCGAGCAGCAGATCGAATCGGACGTACGGCAGGGTCCTGCGGAGGTTGAACGACTCCTTCACGATCACCGGATCAGGCTACGCGCCCGACCGTCAGATCCCCTTGATGCCGGGCGTACGGGGTGCCTGCACGCCGGGCCGGGAGAACTGCGCGAAGGTCATGGGGCGTCCTCATGGTCCGGGGGCGGGCTTCGGCGCGCGAGCGACACGACGAGTCCGGCCGCCGTCGCAGCAACGCCCACCCGCCTCGTCCTCGGCAACGCCCTGGCGCCACGGGACCGGCAGACCCTGACCAGGTGGCTGCTCGCCAACACCACGGGCGCGGCTCGGCTGCGCGCCGGCCTGCCGGCGACCTGGACCCTCGCGGACAAGACCGGCACCGGCGGCTACGGCACCACCAACGACGTGGGGATCGCCCGGACCACGGCCGGCACGCCCTTGGTCCTGGCCGTCCTGTCGACCAGGACCGGCGCGGACGCCACCGCCGACGAACCACTGATCGCCCGGACCGCCGCCCTGCTCGTACCGGCACTGCGCCGACCGCCCGTCAGGCCACGGCCCGTGGTGCCCTGGCCGGTCTGCGGGGTGCGCGTCTCAGCCGGCCGCCCGCTTCACGAGGGCCGCGATCCGCTCCTCCACCTCGGCCGTCACCTCGGTCAGGGCGAAGCCGGCCGCCCACATCGCGCCCTCGTCCAGCGCGGCCTGGTCGCTGAAGCCGAGCGTCGCGTAGCGGGACTTGAACTTCTCGGCGCTCTGGAAGAAACAGACGACCTTGCCGTCCTGTGCGTAGGCCGGCATGCCGTACCAGAGCTTGGGTGCGAGGCCCGGCGCGTTCGCCGTGACGACGGCGTGGACGCGCTCGGCCATGACCCGGTCGGTGTCGTTCATCTCGGCGATCTTCGCGAGCACGTCCCGTACGGCCGCCGCCGCCTTCTCCTCCGCGGAGCCGCGTCGTGCCGCCTTCTTCTGCTCGGCCGCGTGGTCCTTCATCGCGGCCCGCTCCTCGGGCGTGAAACCCTCGTACCCGGAGCTCGTGGTGCTGGTCATGGCCCACCCCTGTGATCGTCGCGCGAGCGGCACCTCGCGCCGCCGTCGCCGTGAGACACAGTCTCTCCCGAACCGGACACGGCCGCCCCCGAATTGACCACACAATCCGCCACGGGCACCGACCCCGCACCCGGCCGGCGCCGCGGTGCGGCCCGGCACCGCCGCGCCGCCGGACGGGCCCTCAGGGCGGCGGCTGGGTGATCCCCTTCTCGAACCAGTGCTGGGCGTAGGGCTCGTCGTTGAAGGCCGCCACCTCGTGGAAGCCGCAGGAGCGGTAGAGGCCGATCGCGGCAGTCAGTGCCGCGTTGGTGTCCAGACGCAGTACGGTGCGGTCCTGCCGGACGGCACACGCCTCCAGTTCGCCCAGGAGACGCCGCCCCAGGCCCAGGCCCCGGGCCTGCGGGGCGACCCACATGCGTTTGACCTCGGCGGCGCCGTCGGAGGGCAGTTTCAGGCCGCCGCAGCCGACCGGTTCGCCGTGGAACCGGGCGATGAGGAACAGGCCGTCGGGAGGCCGCAGTTCACGCGGGTCGGGAAGCAGGCTGCGGGCGGGATCGAAGCCGCCGTCGAAGCGCTCCTGGAGTTCGTCGGCGTAGGAGCGCAGGCAGTACCGGGCATCGGGATGGTCGGGGTCGACGGTCTCCAGGGTGACGGTCCCGGCGGTCAGCAGCCGGTCGACCTCGGCCATCGCGGCGACCAGCCGGGCGCGCTGGTCGGTGTTGAGCGGCTCCAGGAGGGAGCGGGCCAGGTCGTCGCTGCGGGCGTCGAGAGCGGCGCGCTCCGCGCGGCCGGCGTCGGTGAGGCGGACGGTGCGCACCCTTCGGTCCTCGGGCTGCACTTCCACCCTCACCAGGTGGTCGGCCTCCAGGGCGCGCAGCAGGCGGCTGACGTAGCCGGAATCGAGACCCAGGCGGTCGCGCAGGCGCCGCACGTCCTGGCCGTGTTCGCCGATCTCCCAGAGCAGGCGGGCCTCACCGACGGCCCGGTCCCGGCCGAGATAGTGGTCGTGGAGTACGCCCACGCGCTGGGTGACGGTGCGGTTGAACCGCCGTACCCGGTCGATCTGCGCACCGTCCATCTGCACCCCGTCCATTCTCTGACCATAGTCAGAGAATGGACGGTGCGCCACCGGGCGGGTGAAGCGGCGGGTGCGGGGGCGGCTCAGATCTGTCCGCTCGCGGTCCAGGCGCGGAGTTTCTCCGGGTTGCGGACGGCCCAGATGCGGGTGATGCGGCCGTCGGCCGTGTCGAGGGCGGCGACGGTCACGGGGACGCCGGCGCGCTGGGCGACCAGGCCGGGCCGGCCGTTGACCGTCCGCGCCAGGAGGGTCAGTCCAGGGGCCCTGTCGGCGATGTGGACCAGGTACTGGGCGATGCGTCCGGCGCCCTCGACCGGGCGCAGGGCGGCGCCGACCAGGCCGCCGCCGTCGGCGGTCATCGTGGCGCCGGGGTCGAGGAGGGCGACGAGCGCCTCGATGTCCTTGGCCTCCCAGGCCTGCTTGAAGTGCCGCACCAGGGCGGCCTGTCCGGCCGGCGGGGCTGCCCGGGCGGCCGGGGTCCCGGCGGCCCGCAGGCGCCGGCGGCCCGAGGAGGCGAGCTGTCGGCAGGCGGCGGGCGTGCGGCCGACGATCTCGGCAACGTCCGCGAAGGGGTAGCGGAAGACGTCGTGCAGGATGAACGCCACGCGTTCGGCCGGGGTCATCGACTCCAGGAGGACGAGGAAGGCCATGGTCACCGACTCGTCCAGGGTGATCTGGTCGGCGGGGTCGGCCGAACGGCCCCGGCCGCCGGGCCGCTCGCCGCTCCACTCCGTGCGATCGGGCAGCGGCTCGGGTATCCACGCGCCGACGTAGCGTTCGCGCCGGGCCCGCGCCGAGCCGAGCACGTCCAGGCAGATTCGGCCGGCCACCGTCGTCAGCCAGGCGCCGGGCGAGGCGACGGCCTCCCGCTGCTGCCGCGACATCGCGTACCAGCGGGTGTAGGTCTCCTGCACGGCGTCCTCGGCCTCGGCCAGCGAACCCAGCAGCCGGTAGGCGAGGTTGATCAGGTAGCGCCGCTCGCCGGCGATCGGGTCCGGGCCGGGCCCGGAGGGGGTACTCATGGTCGCGATCGCTCCCTGTTCCTTGTCGTCCGGTGCCGCCGTTCGCCCGTTCGACGAAACACCGCACCGACATGTCAGGCCGGTTCCCCACCTCACATTCCGCACCGCTGCGTCGTCGAACTGACGGGACCCTACCCATCCACCGCCGCACGGCAGTAGCCCACCGCCGCACGGCAGAAGAGAGGACCGCACGATGGCCGCACCGACCACGACAGCACCGGACAGAGCCGCCCCCCTTCTCCGGGCCGCGATCGCCCTGCAGACGGCAGCCCTGTTCTTCCAGGCCGCCACCGCCGGACTGCTGCTGTCCTCCTCCCACGGCGAGGTCCTGCACAGTGTCGGGGCGCGCGTGATGTACGGCGCGTCGATGCTCTACGTGCTCGCCGCGATCCTGGCGTGGCGGCCGGGCGGTGGGACCCCCCGCCCGATCCTGGACGCGTCCGGCTTCCTCGCACTCGCATCGGTGCAGGTGGTCCTGGGCATCGCACACAAGCCGGCCCTCCATGTTCCGCTCGGCACCCTGATGTTCGCCCTGAGCGTCCTGGCACTGCACCGGTCCCTGACCCGGACGGGCACAGCCGGCGGCCCGCCACGGCGCACCCCGTAGGGCCGGCCGCGGGGCGCAGCGGGTCGTTCTGGCACGATCGACGTGTGCTCAGATCCGTTGCGCCGAACCGGCGGCGGCCTGCCCCGGGGGCCGCCGCCGCGGGCGCCCGTGTCGGAATCTATGATTCCGGTTCGGTCCCGGCCCTCGTCGGCGACCGGCCCCGGCCCGGGGCCCCGCACCACGCGAAGGTAGAAACTCGATGCGCTACGCGACGACCGCCCGGCGACTGGCCGCGGCCGGGCTGCTGCCGCTGGCCCTGTCCGCCTGCTCCTCCGCTGCCCCGGGCGGTGTTGACGCCGCGCCGCAGAGCCCGGCCGCCCCCGCCGCATCCTCGGGCGCGGCCGCGCCGGACCAGAACGCCCATCTGCTGACCGGCACCCGGCTGAAGCAGGCCCTGGCGCTCGCGTCGGCGTTCCCCGCCGGCTACACCCTCGACGCGGACGGCAGCCGGGACACCGGCGACACCTTCGTGGAGCCGACCGCCGCCGACGTCCCGCAGCCGGACTGCACCAAGCTGGGCGGCACCTCGTGGACGTCGATCACCGGAATCGAGGGCGTCTCCTTCGCACAGAACGACTACCTCAACAAGAACACCTCGGGCGAGATCGCGCAGGAGGTCGACGTCTACCGCGACACCACCGCGCAGACCGTCATGAAGGCCGTCGGCATGCTGGCGAAGGCCTGCCCCTCGTTCACGGACAGCCAGACCCATGCCAAGGTGAAGGTCACCGAGAAGGAACTCACGGGCGTCGGCGACGGCGCCTACACCCTCACGCTCACCAGCAGCGCCTGGAAGGGCGGGATGGGATTGGTCGCCGCCCGCAAGGGCACCGCCGTCGTCACCGTGCTGGTCAGCAGCGACAAGGACAACGGGATCGCCACCGCCGTCCGCTTCACCAACCACATCCTCGCCGCCCTGCCCACCGGATCCTGACCGACACCACGCCCTGCACACCGGGCCCCGCCTCCCCTTTCGCGCGGGGCCTTTCGCGCGGGGCCTTTCGCGCGAGGCCTTTCGCGCGGGGTGGCGGCCCCACAGCACCTCCCCAACGGCATGGCAGGCCGCAGCCCGCGCCGTGCACGGTCGCCGGATGGCGACGCCGTGCACGGTGTCGGGGGTGCTGCACGATTCAATCGATGTTCGGCGCCATTGGGCGTCCGACGGTGCGCGAGCCGCCTGTCACCTGGCTCCCCCGCTCGCTAGATTCTGCGGTGGTGTCGTCGTCGGCGCCGGATCCTCCCACGGGTCCGCGCGGTGAGGACGCCGGGCTGCCGTCGGAGGGTTCCACCGGTCGGTGGCCGCCCACCGACAGCGGAAGGAAACCTGCTGGCATGCTCCACCCTGCGGACGTCCCGCCCTGGCACTGGTCGGCCCTCGCCGACTCCTGGACGCTCGAACCGGCGGTCGCCACCCTTGCGGCGCTGCTCGCGGCCGGCTATCTCGCCGCCGCCCGCCGCCGTCGACACAGCGGGGCCGACGGCTGGCCCTGGCACCGTACCGCGGCGTTCCTCGGCGGCCTGGCGGTCTGGGTCTGGGTGACCTGCTCGGGCCTCGGTGTGTACGAGCGGGTGCTGTTCACCGACCGCGCCGCGCAGATGGTGCTGCTGTTGATGTTCGTCCCGCTGCTCCTGGTCCTCGGCGCCCCGGTGACCCTGCTGGCGGACGCCCTGGACCCCGCGGCCCGCGACCGGCTACTGGCATCGCTGCGCAGCCGCCCGTCCCGTGTCCTGATGTTCCCCGCCGTCTCCACCGTTCTGCTGGTCGCGCCGCCGTGGCTGCTGTACTTCACGCCCTGGTACCAGCGGACGTTGACCAGCGGCGTCTGGAACACCGGCTTCCACCTGGTGTTCGTGGTGCTGGGCCTGCTGTACTTCTGGCCGCGCCTGCAGCTCGACCCGGTGGCGCACGAGTACCCGCTGCTGCTCAGCGTGGTGATCACCTTCGTCGAGGTGGTGTTCGACGCCGCCCTCGCCCTGGTTCTGCTGTACGGCGGGCACCTGATCGCCGAGCCGTACTACGCGAGCCTCGGCCGTGACTGGGGACCGAGCCTGGTCCGCGACCAGTTCTGGGGCGGCAACGTGATCTGGGTACTGGGCGACCTGGTCGGCCTGCCCTTCCTGTGCGCGCTGATCCGCCGTCTGATCGTCACCGGCCGGGCCGAGAACGCGGCGGTGGACGCCGCGCTGGACGCAGCCGAGGCCGCCCGGGCCACCACCGCTGCCGGCACCGGCTCCGGGTACGACCAGCCGCAGACCGTGGGTGCCCGCCCGTGGTGGCTGGACGACCCGCAGCTCAAGCACCGCTACGGCGGTTGAACCGAACGCTCCCACTCATCCACTGCTCACCCTGCGCGGCCGCGCCACAAGAAGTGGGCCAGAGCCACAACTCACCTATAGGCCACGAGGAACCCGGTGTCGTACGGATTGGTTGGTCGTAGGGCGTCCGCCGGGCGCCCGGCCGCCGGCTCGGCGGCTGAGAGGTGTGGCCGGAGGCGGCGCCCGGCCCGTGGGCGCGCGGCTCGTCCGGCTCCCCCCACGCGCTGCTCCAACAGCAGCGACGACGGCGGTGCCCGCGGGGCGCCCGGGCATGGGCACGGAAGGCTGCGAACGCGTCGTCGACGGGGAGCTTCCACCGTTCGGCGAGGATGCCCTTCGCCTGTTCGATGACGATCCGGCTCGTCAGCGCGTACTGGAGTTGGCCGCGTTCGACCTCGCTGTCGTCCAGGGTGCGCTGCTGGAGGATCGCGACGGTGGCGACGTCGGCAAGGGCCTGGGCGAGCATGACGTCGTCGGCACTCAAGCGACCGGGGGTGGTCTGGAAGAGGCCCAGGGTGCCGATCACCCGCCCCCGCAGCCGCATGGGAATCGCGTTGGCGGCCACGAATCCGACCTGCCGGGCCTGGGAGGCGAAGGCCTGCCACTGCGAGGCGACCTTCAGATCGGTGAGGTCGATGCCGATACGCGCACTGCCGGTGCGATAGCAGTCGACGCACGGGCCCTCGTCGTGCTGAAGGGCGAAGAGCTCCAGCATGTGCGTGCGCTCGTCCGAGGCGGCGATGGTCATCAGCCTGTCCCGGTGGTCGGCGAGCAGAATTCCCGCCGCCGCGACGTCGAGGAGTTCCACGCAGCGCTCACACAGCTGCTGCAGGAATTCGATGACGCTGAAGTCGCCGGTCAGCGAGTTGGCGACCTCGACGAACACCTCCGTCAGTCGTTGCACACGTGTCACGGAAAATCGTCCTCCGCTGCGTCCCACAACTATTCCTCGCCCTCATTCTCACCCAGCCGGAGGCGGCGGTCGACGATGTCCTGGGAAATGTCGCCGACCGGTATCCCGGACACGAAGGCGTGGGCGCGGAGCATGGCCAGGGCCTCGGGCAACGGGATGCCGAGGTGGACGCTGAGCATTCCCGTCGCCTGGTGGACGACGGCCCGCAAGAGCGCCGGTGAATCCTCCGGCCCCCCACTCGCCTGATCCGGGAATGCCAGGCAGAGCGAGGTGAGCGCTGCGGCGAGGACGAGGGCGTCGTCGGTCTGGGGTCCGGTCAGCGGTCCGCGGGTGCGGCGGGCCGCGGTGAGGGCACCGACGTGGATGGCACCGACGCCGAGGGGGAAGCAGAAGACCGCCCGGACTGGCAGCGGCGCCGACTCGATGGCCAGCGCCGGCCAGCGCTCGGATCGGATCCGGGCCAGATCGGGGACCAGGACGGGCCGGCCACGGATGGCGGCTTCGCCGCTCGGTCCCTCTCCGAGTGTGAATTCGAGATCCTCGAAGCGGCGCCCGAGCGCATCGGAGCACCACACCGGTTCACGCCGGCCCGTGTCGGTCAGGAGCGAGACGGCGAGGCAGTCCACCCCGAGAGCACCCCGCTCCACACTGTGAAGGGCGTCGAGGTCCAGGGCGCCTGCTCGCCTTCGGAGCCGCGGCAGGGTTCGGGCCATCAGGTCACTGATCATGACCGCTCACGACGCGCCCCCGGCCGCGGCGCTCAGCGCGTGGCCGGGCGCGGCGAAGGGTGGGCCGGGAGCGGGGAGCAGGTAGGCGATCGTGGTGGTGAGTTCCAGCAGGCGGACCACCTGCGGGGAGGGTTGCCACAGCGTCAGCGTGCCGCCGGCCGAGGCCGCCCTGCGGGCTGCGGAGAGCAGGACGTTGAGGCCGGTGACGTCGCAGAAGGTGACGCCCCTGACGTCGACTCGGACGGTGCGGATCCCATCGCGCAGGCAGAGATCGAGCGCTTCGCGCAGTGGCGCCACGGAGTCGAGGTCGATGTCGCCGGCCACGTGGACGGTGGCGCGCCGGGCGGGCACGGAACGCAGGACGCTGACGAGGAGGCTCTGAGGGTGGGCAGGCATGGGACGGCTCCGGGAAGTCAGGCTTGTCGGCGGGTTTCGAGGCGGCCGGGGACGGGCCAGTGGACGTTGCGGACCCAACCGAGTCGTTCGAGGAGGCGGATGGCAGCGGCCGTGGGGTCGATCTGGTGTCGGTCGACGCCGTGGCGGGCGCAGGTGGGGTCGGCGTGGTGGAGGTTGTGCCAGCTCTCTCCGAAGGAGAGCAGGGCGAGCGGCCACAGGTTGGTCGCCCGGTCGTGCCGGCGGGTGCGGAAGGGGCGCCGACCGATCATGTGGCACAGCGAGTTGACGCTCCACGTCACGTGCTGCAGCAGGGCCACGCGGACGAGCCCGGCCCACACGAGGGCGGTGAGTGCGCCGTGCAGGGTCCCGCCGACGGCCCATCCCACCCCGAGGGGCAGCGCGAGGGAGAGGATGCACAACCAGGGGAAGGCCCTCGACACGGCCCGTAGGTCCGGGTCGGCGAGCAGGTCGGGTGCGTAGCGGGCGGGTGGGGTGATGTCGGAGCTGAACAGCCAGCCGATGTGGGCGTGGACCAGACCGCGCAGTTCGCCGGTGAGGCTGGTGCCGAACCGGAACGGGGAGTGCGGATCGCCGGGGCGGTCGGTGAAGGCGTGGTGGCGACGGTGGGTCGCGACCCAGCCGATCACGTCCCCCTGGAAGCTCATCGACCCGGCGACGGCCATCGCGATCTTCGCCGGTCGGTTCGGGGTGAAACTGCCGTGGGTGAGGCCGCGGTGGAAGCCCACCGTCACGCCCAACCCCGTGACGCAGTACAGCACCGCGGCCAGGATCACGTCGATCGGGCCGACAAGGCTGCCCCACAGCCATCCGACGGCGATCGCAAGCGCGAGGAGAGGGAACGCCACCACGACGGCGGTGGCGGCCAGCTGCCAGCGGGGGACGCGGTGCCGATCGGCGGGGTCGACCCGCGGGAACGGTGAAACCCCGTCGTAGGGAGTCGGCGCGACGCGATCTTCGGTGCCGGTACCACCTGGGGAGAGTGATGCCGTGCGGCGGTCCGTGAGGGCCATCCCGACTCCTTCGCCGTTGAGGTGCGGCGCAGCCGGGGTCAGGGGCGGCAGATCGGACCCGACCGACTCGCGCCCGGGGGCGGGCATGCGGTCACGGGGTCTCCCTTCGAAGGTACTCCAGGCGTGTCGCCGCGTACAGACGTGGTCCGGTGGAGGGAGCCCGTGCACCTCCTGGAGAGGGGCTTCGTTGAAGGCGGTACGAGCGCCGCTGAAGGCCGCCGCGGCGTCGACGGGAACAGCGGCGACAGGCGGGAGTGAGCCCTCACCTGGCCGACAGGCCGAGGCCGGCGTCGGCTCTCTCCGGTCCGGCGCGAGGGTCGCGTCGCACCCATGATGTGCGCCTCGGGCGTTCCGCGCGGCGCGTCACGGGCGGGGCACCACTGTTTGGATCTGCCGCTCATGAGCCAGACGCCATTCGGGGTCCTTCGGAGCGATCGGGTCCTCCGACACGGTGGTTCGCACCGCCCCGACAGGTCCGACCCCAGGAAGGACAGGATCATGCCCCGGAACGATCGCGGGCGGCTGCTCGCCATCTATCTGAACGACCATTTGGCGGGGCCTACGGCGGTGCGGCGCTGGCGCGCAGGATCGCCCGCGAGCACCCGTCGGTGGGCCCCGATGCCCCCGGTCTCGACCGGCTGGCGGAGGAGATCCTCGAGGACCGCGATGAGCTCGTGCGGCTCATGGCGTCGCTCGGTGTGCGGCCGCGGTGGCACCGGATGGCGCTGGGTGCGCTGGCCGAAAAGGCCGGGCGGCTCAAGACCAACGGGAGGCTCGTCCGCCGCTCCCCGCTGAGCGACCTGCTGGAGGCGGAGGCCCTGCGCTCCGGTGTCCAGGGAAAGACGGCACTGTGGCGCGCCCTGCGCACAGCGATCTCCGACGACGTGCTCGCGGCGCGTTTGGAGCGTCTTGAGGAGCGTGCCCGTCGTCAGGCGGATGTCCTCGATGCCCGGCACGCCGAGGCCGCGCGTTTGTTCTGTGGCACAGCCCGCCGGGACGAGCCCGTTTCGGCGAGCATGTCACGGCATCAGTTGTGAACTGCTCCGCTGTCCGTGCTGCCCGAGGGGCGGCTGACCGGCGCCCGGCCCGGGACGCCGCGGGGCCGGCAGGATCCCCCCTCCCCCCTCTCCGCATGCCGCGGACGCGCTGACTGCCCAGACTGGAATTGCCGTCGGCGGTGCGGCCGACCGCCTGAAGGGTCCACTCGCCGACAGGGTGCGGGGCGTGACAGAGCGTCACGATGTCCCGTAGGGCCATGGTAATGCGGTTGGGCTTCGCACCGGCGGCGTCGGGGAGACCGCCTCGCATCGCGTCCGCCCCTTGCGCGGTGCTCGTTCATCAAGAAGGGGTGCTGACCGAAGGGATCACCTGATGAAAGACACCACCAAGGTCGCGCTGGCCTCCGCGGTGGCCGGCGGATACGTTCTCGGGCGTACGAAGAAGGGGCGGCTGGCTTTCGCCGCCGCAACGTACCTCGCCGGACGGAGGTTCGGCCTCGATCCTCGGCAACTGGCCACCGAGGGGCTCCGCAAGCTGAGTGAGGTTCCGCAGGTCGCGGAGCTCAGCGAACAGGTCAAGGGGGATCTCCTGGAGGCGGGCAAGCGTGCCGTGGTCGCCGCCGCCAACCGACGCGTCGGCGAACTCGCGGATTCCTTGCGCGAGCGCACGCTCAATGTCGGCAAGCCGAAGCCGCAGGACGCAGACGAGGAGGAATGGGAGGAGGAGCCGGAGGAGGACCAAGAGGCCTACGACGAGGAGGAGCCGGAGGAGGGGGAACCGGAGGAGGAGCCCGAGGACGAGGCGGCGGAGCCCGAGGAGGAGGAACAGGAGGAAGCGGAGGACGACGAGGAGCCGCGGGACGACGAGGAGGAGCCCGCGGAGAAGCCGCGCCAGGAACGTGCCCCGCGTCGCCGCAGCACTGCGAGCAGCGAACGCCCCAGGAGGCGAACCCCTGATGCCGACGCGAAGCCCTCGCCCGAACGCAGGCCGGCGAAGAAGGCGGCTGCCAAGAGGACTGCGGCGAAGAAGTCGGCCCCGGCTGCGAAGAAGGCGCCGGCGAAGAGTGCTCCGCCCGCCAAACGCTCGGCGAGCCGTACCGGATCGGCGAAGGCC
>NZ_JBHWBW010000124.1:0-18451 GCF_042735675.1 Kitasatospora sp. NPDC059571 | reverse complement strand
GGCCCGGCCTTCCGCCGTAGCGGGGGCAGAGCCCCACCATGTTCCCGGCGGCCTCGACGGCCCAGTAGGTGAGGATCTGCCCGGCACCGGCCCGGCGGATCGAGGTGAGCGTCTCCATGATCATCCGCTCGCGGTCCACCCAGCCGTTGGCGGCCGCGGCCTCGACCATCGCGTACTCGCCGGAGACCTGGTACGCGGAGACCGGCACCGGGGAGGCGTCGGCGATCTGCCGCAGCACGTCCAGGTAGGCCATTGCGGGCTTGACCATCACCAGGTCGGCGCCCTCGGCGATGTCCTGCGCGAGCTCGCGCAGCGCCTCGCGGCCGTTCGCCGGGTCCTGCTGGTAGGTCTTGCGGTCGCCGGTGAGCGAGGAGCCGACCGCCTCCCGGAAGGGCCCGAAGAAGGCGGAGGCGTACTTCGCGGTGTAGGCGAGGATGCCGGTGTCCTGGTGGCCGGCGGCGTCCAGCGCGGCACGGACCACGCCGATCTGACCGTCCATCATGCCGGACGGGCCGACCAGGTGGACGCCGGCGTCGGCCTGCACCACGGCCATCTCGGCGTAGCGCGCCAGGGTGGCGTCGTTGTCGACCGAGCCGTCCGCGGCGAGCACGCCGCAGTGGCCGTGGTCGGTGTACTCGTCCAGGCACAGGTCGGACATCACGACCAGGGCGTCGCCGACCTCGGCGACCACGTCCCGGATGGCCTGCTGCAGGATGCCGTCCGGGTTGGTGCCCTCGCTGCCGACCGCGTCCTGCACCTCGGGGACGCCGAACAGCATGATGCCGCCGAGCCCCGCCTCGGCCGCCTCGACGGCGGCCTTCCGCAGGGTGTCGCGGGTGTGCTGGACGACGCCGGGCATCGAGGTGATCGGCTTCGGCTCGGTGATGCCCTCGCGGACGAAGGCGGGCAGGATCAGTTCGGCCGGGTGCAGGCGGGTCTCGGCGACCAGGCGGCGCATGGCCGGGGTCGAGCGGAGGCGGCGCGGGCGTACGGTCGGGAATTCGGCGGTCAACTGCTTCTCTTTCCGGACGATACGAGACCGCCGGGGAGGCTCATGGGCCTCCCCGGCGGGGTGGGTCAGCGGGCGGCCTTGCGGCGCGATCCCGGGCGGCGCTCGCTCGGCCGGTAGACCGGCTCGCCGGCGGCGACCGCGGTGTCCCGGCGCTTGGCGCCGAAGTCCGCGAGGGCCTGGGCCAGGGCGGCGGCGGACGGCGCGGGCGCCATCACGTCGACCCGCAGGCCGTGCTCCTCGGCGGTCTTGGCGGTCGCCGGGCCGATGCAGGCGATCACGGTGACGTTGTGCGGCTTGCCGGCGATGCCGACGAGGTTGCGCACCGTGGACGACGAGGTGAAGAGCACCGCGTCGAACCCGCCGCCCTTGATCGCCTCGCGGGTCTCGGCCGGCGGCGGCGAGGCGCGCACGGTGCGGTACGCCGTGACGTCGTCCACCTCCCAGCCGAGCTCGACCAGGCCGGCCACCAGCGTCTCGGTGGCGATGTCGGCCCGCGGCAGCAGCACCCGGTCGATCGGGTCGAAGACCGGGTCGTACGGCGGCCAGTCCTCCAGCAGGCCGGCGGCGGACTGCTCGCCGGACGGCACGAGGTCCGGCTTCACGCCGAAGTCGACCAGCGCCTGCGCGGTGGTCTCGCCGACCGCGGCGACCTTGATGCCGGCGAACGCGCGGGCGTCCAGGCCGTACTCCTCGAACTTCTCCCGGACGGCCTTGACGGCGTTGACCGAGGTGAACGCGATCCACTCGTAGCGGCCGGTCACCAGGCCCTTGATGGCGCGCTCCATCTGCTGCGGGGTGCGCGGGGGCTCCACCGCGATGGTCGGCACCTCCTGCGGCACGGCGCCGTAGCCGCGCAGCTGGTCGGAGAGGCCGTGTGCCTGCTCCTTGGTGCGCGGTACGAGGACGTTCCAGCCGAACAGCGGCTTGGTCTCGAACCAGGAGTGCGAGGCCCGGTGGGCGACCTGCTGGCCGACCACGGCTATCACCGAGGTCGCCGGGTCGACCGGCGCCGACACCGGCGAGGGCAGCACCCGGGCGGCCTTCAGGTCCGCGGCGATGGTCGCCAGGGTGGAGGTGAAGGTGCGCTGGCGGGTGGTGGTGCCGGAGAGCGTCGCCGAGAGCGGGGCGTCGGGCTTGCGGCCGTTGGCCACCAGCGCGGTGGCGGTGGCCGGCAGCTGGCCGAGCGTGGTCCGCACGACCAGGGTGGTCTCCGCGGCGCCGAGGTCCACGGAGCCGCCGCCGATCAGCGCGGCCGCGTCCACGAAGCGCACGTCGGCGCCCTGGCTGCCGCGCAGCGGCACGCCCGCGTAGGCCGGCACGCCGACCGACTGGGCGACGCCCGGGATCACCTCGAACGGGATCGCGGCGTCGGCGCAGCAGAGCATCTCCTCGGCGGCGCAGCCGTCCAGGCCCGGGTCGCCGTCGACCGTGCGCACGACGTGCTTGCCGGCGCGGACGGCGTCCGCGACGAGCTTGGCCACGTCGAGGCCGTCCTCCTCCGCCGGGTGGTGGACGAGGACCCCGGCCGGGCAGTGCGTGCGCACGGCGGCGGCGGTGAGGGGGTCGGCGACCAGGACGTCGGCCGAGGCCAGGACGTCGACGGCGCGCAGGGTGAGCAGACCCGGGTCGCCGGGGCCGGCGCCCAGGAAGGTGCAGCGGCCGGCCGGGTGGGCCGGGGCGTCTGACGGGCTGGCGGCGGTGGGGCTCATGCTCCCGCCCTTCGCATCGCTCGGGCCGTGGCTGAGCCAGGCGTCTTTCTCATCGGTTCTCCCCCTGCCGTCGGCCGGGGGTGCCCCCGCGGTGCGCTCGCTCACAGGGCTCGCTCCCCCATCAGGCCGGCCGCGCCCTGGTCGAGCAGCCGGGCGGCGAGCGCGCGGCCCAGGGCCGCGGCCTGCTCCTCGGCGGCCTCGTCCGGGACGAGCGGGCCGGTGGCGGTCGTTCTCAGCAGCGTGGCGCCGTCGACGGTGCCGACCACGCCCTCCAGCCGCAGTTCGGTGCCCTGCCAGGTCGCGAGGGCCGCGACCGGTGCGGAGCAGCCGGCCTCCAGGGCGGCGAGCAGGGCGCGCTCGGCGACCACGGCGGCCCGGGTGGGCGTGTGGTCGAGGGCGGCCAGCTGCGCGGCCAGTGCGGGGTCGACGCACTCGACGGCGAGGGCGCCCTGGCCGGGGGCCGGGACCATCACGTCCGGGTCGAGGTGCTCGGTGATCTCGGCGTGCCGGCCGAGCCGGTTGAGGCCGGCGGCGGCGAGCACGACGGCGTCGAGTTCGCCCTGGGCGACGTAGCCGATCCGGGTGTCCACGTTGCCGCGGATCGGGACGGTCTCCAGGGCGGCGCCGCGGGCCGCGGCCCAGGCGTTGAGCTGGGCCATCCGGCGCGGGGAGCCGGTGCCGACGCGGGCGGTGCGGCCGGCGCCGGCGAGCTTCTCGACCAGTTCGCCCAGGGCGAGGCCCTCCGCGGCGACCAGTGCGTCGCGGACGTCCTCGCGCTCGGGGACGGCGGCCAGCAGCAGGCCCGCCGGGGCGGCGGTGGGGAGGTCCTTGAGGGAGTGCACGGCGAGGTCGATCCGGCCGTCCAGCAGCGCGTCGCGCAGGGCCGAGACGAAGACGCCGGTGCCGCCTATCTGGGCGAGGGCCTCGCGGGAGGTGTCGCCGTAGGTGGTGATCTCGACCAGCTCGACCGGACGGCCGGTGACCCGGGCGACCTCGCGCGCGACCATGCCGGACTGCGCCATGGCGAGGGCGCTGCGGCGGGTGCCGAGGCGCAGCGGGCGTTCCCGGTCGCCCGGAGTGCTGCTCAGTTGACCATTCATTTGGTGATCGTCCAGGTCGTGCCGGTGGGGGGTGGTGGGGTTCATCAGGCCGCTCCGCCGGGGGCGGGGTGGCCGGCCGGCGACGCTGCCGGGGTGCCCGAGACGGCCTGGACGGCCGCCGGGTCCAGATCGAAGAGCTCGCGGAGTGCGTCGGCGTACGAGGCGCCGCCGGGTTCGGCCGCGAGCTGCTTGACCCGCACGGTCGGGGCGTGCAGGAGCTTGTCGACGACGCGGCGCACGGTCTGGCCGACCTCTGCGCGGGTGCGGTCGTCGAGGTCGGGGAGGCGGGACTCGAGCCGGGCGAGCTCACCGAGGACGACGTCGGAGGCCATCGAGCGGAGCGCGACCACGGTGGGGGCGATCCGGGCGGCGCGCTGGGCGGCGCCGAAGGCCGCGACCTCGTCGGAGACGATGCCGGTGACGGCGTCCACGTCGCCGGCGCCGGGGGTGGCCGCGTGCGCGTGGGAGAGGCTCTCCAGGTCGACCAGGAGGGCGCCGGGGACCTCGTGCACGTCGTGGTCGACGTCGCGCGGCATGGCGAGGTCGAGGAAGGCCAGCGGGGTGTCGGCGGCGCGCCGGTCGACGGCGGCGGCGACGTCGCGGGCGCCGATGACGGCGCCGGCCGCGCCGGTGCAGGAGATCACCAGGTCGACGTCGGCGAGCGCCTCCGGGACCTTGGCGAAGTCGACGGTGCGGGCCGCGCCGCCGAGGTTGGCGGCGAGGCGCTCGGCGCGCTCGGCGGTGCGGTTGGCGATCAGCAGGTCGGTGACGCCGGCGCGGACGAGGGTGGCGGCGGCGAGCGAGCTCATCGAGCCGGCGCCGACGACCAGGGCGCGCTTGCCGGCGATGTCGCCGGCCGCGGCGGCGATCTGCTCCAGGCCGAAGGTGACCAGGGACTGGCCGGCCTTGTCGATGCCGGTCTCGCTGTGGGCGCGCTTGCCGACCCGCAGGGCCTGCTGGAAGAGCTCGTTGAGGCCGCGCCCGGCGGTGTGCTCGTCCTGGGCGCGGGCGAGGGCGTCGCGCAGCTGGCCGAGGATCTGGCCCTCGCCGACGACCATGGAGTCCAGGCCGCAGGCGACCGAGAACAGGTGGTGGACGGCGCGGTCCTCGTAGTGGACGTAGAGGTGGGAGGTGAGCTCCTCCAGGTCGACGCCGCTGTGGTGGGCGAGCAGCAGGGAGAGCTCGGCGACGCCGGCGTGGAACTTGTCCACGTCCGCGTAGAGCTCGATCCGGTTGCAGGTGTTGACCAGGGCCGCCTCGGCGACGGCCGAGGAGGCGGCGGCGTCGTGCAGGAGGCGGGTGGGGACCTCGCCGGTGAGGGCGGCGCGCTCCAGGACGCCGACCGGGGCGGTGCGGTGGCTGAGTCCGACGACGAGCAGGCTCATGCCGGCATCACCGCCGAGAGGTCGCCCTCGCCGCCGGCGGTGGGCCGGTCGGACGCGGTCGTCTTGGCGGCGGTGCCTTTGGCCGGTTCGGCCTTGGCGGTGCCGCCGGCGGCGCGGCGCAGCTTGGCGGCGGCGGCGCGGACCGGGCCGGGTGCGCGGTCCAGGACGGAGGAGTCGGTGGAGTCGGGCTCCTCGCCGGCCTTGCGCTGCTCGTGGAAGGCGAGGATCTGGAGCTCTATCGAGAGGTCGACCTTGCGCACGTCGACGCCGTCCGGGACGGTCAGGACGGTGGGTGCGAAGTTGAGGATGCTGGTGACGCCGGCCTCGACGAGGCGGTCGCAGACCTGCTGGGCGGCGCCGGGCGGGGTGGTGATGACGCCGATGGAGACCTGCTGGCTCGCGACGATGGACTCCAGTTCGTCCATGTGCCGCACCGGGAGGCCGGCGGCGGTGGAGCCGACGACGCCGGGGTCGGCGTCGAGCAGGGCGGCGACCCGGAAGCCGCGGGAGGCGAAGCCGCCGTAGTTGGCGAGGGCGTGGCCGAGGTTGCCGATGCCGACGATGACGACCGGCCAGTCCTGGGTGAGACCCAGCTCACGGGAGATCTGGTAGACCAGGTACTCGACGTCGTAGCCGACGCCGCGGGTGCCGTAGGAGCCGAGGTAGGAGAAGTCCTTGCGGAGCTTGGCGGAGTTGACCCCGGCGGCGGCGGCGAGCTCCTCGGAGGAGACGGTGGGCACGGACCGCTCGGAGAGCGCGGTCAGGGCGCGCAGGTAGAGGGGGAGGCGGGCGACGGTCGCCTCCGGGATGCCCCGGGCACGCGAGGGTCGGCGCGCGGCGCCGGTGTCGGGCGCCTGCGAACTGCTCTGGGTGGGTCGGCCGATTGCCACGGTGCTCCCGAGGGTGAAGCTGGGCTTTGGCAGCCAGGCTATGCGTTTGTGAACGTGTGCACAAAGATGGTGTCCGTTTTGTCCCTCCACAGTGATGCGCATCACTCACCGTCCCGGGCGGTCGCGACCGTCGGTATACGGATCGCACCGGGCGCCCGCGGGCCCGGCACGGCCTCCCGGCGCAGCAGCGGGACAGCACCCTCGGGGCCCAGCGAGCGGGCCCGGCCGAGCCGGGGCCAGGGGATCCGGGCGGCCTCGCGCAGCGGCTCGCGCCACTCGGCGCCGCCGGCGGCGTCCGCACGGACGTAGTGGCGCAGCAGGTCGGCGGCGGCCCGGGCGTCGCCCATCGCGGTGTGCGCCGGGTACCGGCCGAGGCCGGCCGCCGCGACGCAGGCGGCGAGGCCGTGCCCGGTGGCCTCCGGCAGCCGGCTGCGGGCCAGCCGCATGGTGCACAGCAGCGGGATCTCCGGCAGCGGCACCCCGATCCGGGCGAACTCGCGCTCCAGGAAGGCCCGGTCGCAGGACACGTGGTGGCCGACCATGACCCGGCCGGCCAGCAGTTCCAGCAGCCGGGGCGCGACCTCGCGGAAGCGCGGGGCGCCGATCACGTCGTCCTGGGAGATCCGGTGCACGTGGGTGGGCCCGACCGGGCCGACCGGGTCGACCAGGGTGCTGAAGGACTCCTCGGTGCGCAGGTCGCCGTCGAGGAGCACGACCGCGACCTCGACCACCCGGTGCCGCCAGGGGCTGCGGCCGGTGGCCTCGATGTCGACGACGGCGTAGCCGCCCATCGGTCACTCCTTCGCCTGCTGGCCCCCTGGCTGACGTGAAACGGACTCGATCGTAAGCCGACAAAATCACCCGCAGACGAGGTGATCTTCATTTTCTCCGCAACGATTTGGGCTACCTCCCCCGCCGATCGGCGGGGGCCGGCGGCCCGGACGGCATCGCCGCAGGCAGGGGGCTCAGGCGCCGAGCGCGGCCCGCAGGCGCCGCTCGTCCACCCGCCAGAAGTCGTGCTGGCGACCGTCGATCAGGGTCACCGGGATCTGCTCGGCGTAGGTGCGGTACAGCTCCTCGTCCTGGGTGATGTCCTTCTCCTCGTAGGCGGCGCCGAGCTCGCCGGTCACCCGGAGCAGGACGGCGCGGGCGTCGTCGCACAGGTGGCAGCCGGGCTTGCCGATCATGGTGACGACCCGGTCGGCGGGCTTCTTGTTCTTGTCGCGTCGCAGCAGGCTCACCGGGCCATTGTGCGCCCCCGGCCGGGGTCACCGGCCCGATGCGGTCCGTTAACTGCGCCTGCACACCGTCGTCACGGGAGCTGCGCCCGGGGCTGGCTATGCTCGGTGCATGGCCGCGCTGCGAAGGCTCCACCAGGCATGGCGTTCCCCGAACGAGCGGACCGCCCTGGCGGGCGAGGCCGCCGCCGACGCGGCCGAGGCCGGCCTGCGGGCCTCGGCGGACCTGCTGGTCCGCGAGGGGTCCGCCGCCGGCGCCCCCGCGCGCCGCCGGGCCGAGCGGCCCCCGCGGGCGGAGCGGCCGGGCCGGCCCAAGGCCCCCGCCGAGGACCACACGCCGACGCCCGACGACGTACAGGCGGCGGCCTTCTTCGACTGCGACAACACGATCCTGCGCGGCGCCGCGATCTTCTACCTCGGCGTCGGCCTGTACCGTCGCCGGTTCTTCTCCCGTCGCGACGTGGCACGGTTCGTCTGGCAGCAGGCGTGGTTCCGGCTGCACGGCTCGGAGGACCCGTCGCACATCGCCGACGCCCAGGACCGCGCGCTCGGCCTGGTCGCCGGGAAGCGGACGGCGGAACTGGAGCAGATCTGCGAGGAGATCTTCGAGGAGGTCATCGCGGAGAAGGTCTGGCCGGGCACCCGGGCGCTGGTGCAGATGCACCTGGACGCCGGGCAGCGGGTCTGGCTGGTCACCGCGGCGCCGCAGGAGATCGCCCGGATCATCGCCCGCCGGCTCGGCATGACCGGGGCGCTGGCCACGGTCGCGGAGACGGTCGACGGCGAGTACACCGGCCGGCTGGTCGGCGGGCTGCTGCACGGCGAGGCCAAGGCGGCCGCGGTGCAGGCGCTGGCCCGCCGCGAGCGGCTCGACCTGGCGCGCTGCGCGGCCTTCAGCGACTCGGCCAACGACATCCCGATGCTCAGCCTGGTCGGCCACCCGTACGTGGTGAACCCGGACGGGGCGCTGCGCCGGCACGCGCGGGCCGAGGGCTGGCGGGTCCGGGACTTCCGCACCGGGCGCAAGGCCGCCCGGATCGGGGTGCCGGCCGCGGTCGGACTGGGCGTCGCCGCGGGTGCGACGGCGTACACGCTCGCCGTCCGGCGCCGCCGCAGGACGGCCTGACCGCAGGTCGCGGGGGTGCGGCCGGGCGTCAGGGCGGTGCACCGCCGGGTCCCCCGCACGAGTGGGAGGGCCTCACCCCGGGGAGGGAACCGCCGCCGCGAAGCGGCTGCCGGGACCGGCCCGGATCCGATCGGAAGCGATCGTTCGCCGACTCGGCAAAGTTGTGGGTTACCGCGCGCCGAGGCTGGGAAAGCACCCGCCCCTCCCGCCAATCGGTCACCTTGTGTCCACGGTCGATCACCCGAAGACGGGCCGGGCGGGCCGTCAGTGATCAGGACCGGATGAATATACGCGCCATCCGGATCTCAAACGACCACTTCCACCACAGGGTGTAGCCGTCATTGCACAAAGCGTTATTCTCTCCTGGATGCACGGCACTGCGCGTCCCCCGCCCCGGGGGTCGGCGGGCGTGCGCTCCGCACTGGCGGAGGTGACCCGTCCACAGTTCTGCCTCTGGGAGTCCCGTGTACCCACCCGTCCGGAACGACGCGCCCGCCACCTCCCGCCCGTCGACCGCCACCCTGCGCCCCGGTGTGCGGCTGGACCGCCTGTGGGCCGCGATCCGCGAGTTCCAGCTGGTCCTCCCGCAGCCCGTGCCGGCCGTCGCCGGCGGGGCCGCGCTGCCCGCCCCCCGCCCCGCCCTGCCGGGCGCCCTGCTGCGCTCGACGGCCGCCGGAGGCGCCGCCGGCACCACCGGCACGACGGGCACGGCCGGCCCGCGCGGCCGCGCCACCACGGTCGGCCCGCCCGCCCGCAGCCGCGCCCGGTCGGGCCAGGGCAGCGGGACGGAGACCGAGCACAACCCGGTCATGGAGCTGGTCGAGCGCGCCCAGGCCGGCGAGAGCGAGGCCTTCGGCCGGCTCTACGACCACTACGCCGACACCGTCTACCGGTACATCTACTACCGGGTCGGCAGCCGGGCCACGGCGGAGGACCTCACCAGCGAGACCTTCCTGCGGGCGCTGCGCCGGATCGGCACCTTCACGTGGCAGGGCCGGGACTTCGGCGCCTGGCTGGTGACCATCGCGCGCAACCTGGTGGCCGACCACTTCAAGTCCAGCCGGTTCCGGCTGGAGGTCACCACCGGCGAGATGCTCGACCCCAACGAGTGCGAGCGCAGCCCCGAGGAGTCGGTGCTGGAGTCGCTCGCCAACGCCGCGCTGCGGGACGCCGTGCGGCGGCTCAACCCGCAGCAGCAGGAGTGCGTCAACCTGCGCTTCCTGCAGGGGCTCTCGGTGGCCGAGACGGCGCGGATCATGGGCAAGAACGAGGGTGCGATCAAGACCCTCCAGTACCGCGCCGTGCGCACGCTCGCCCGCCTGCTGCCCCCGGACGCCCGGTGACCCGGAGCGGCGACGGGCCGATAGACGGCAGACCGTCACCGACCCCCGTCCGGCGACACGGCCGGGTGAATGGGCGGTCACATGATCAGCCGTGCGTAACCCACTCCCGACACCGCTCGTTGGCCAGGCTGGAAACACCCGTCGGGCCCGGGGTCAAGAGGGATCCGGATGCGTCACCCGATGGTGTGGTTTCGGCCCGCCGAGACAACCATCCGGCAGGCCACGGTGTCGACAACGACGAAGGGAGGTGTGGCCCGTGACGGCAAACGTGCTGGAGCACCGGCGGGCGAAGGCCTTCGCCGAGGCGCTGGAGGCCCACCAGACGGAGAACGGACCCGGCGGCGGCGATCTGGGCGGCGCCCACCGCGCCGGCTCCACCGCGATGGCGGAGCTGCTGAGCCTGACCGATGCGCTCGACGGGCTCCCCAGGCCGCAGCTGGCCGCGGAGACCAGGGCCGTGCAGCGTGCCCAGCTGATGGCCGCCTTCGAGCAGGCCTTCGCGGCCGGCGGCGGCACGGCGGCCCCGGCCCGGCAGCGCCGGCACCGGGCGGCCCGCGGCCGCTGGGGCCGCCGGCTGGCCATCGGCGGCCTGGTGGCCGGCGTGGCGGTCGGCAGCTTCGCCGGCGCCGCCGCGGCCAGCGGGGACGCCCTGCCGGGCGATGCGCTGTACGGCATGAAGCGCGGCCTGGAGGGACTCCGGCTGGACTGGGCGGGCTCCGACTCGGAGCGCGGCGCGCTGCTGCTCCAGCAGGCGTCCACCCGCCTCGACGAGGCGCAGGTCCTGCTCCAGCGCTCCGGCGACGCGGGCCCGCTCAGCCCCGACACCGTGGACCAGGTGCGGCGCGCGCTGGACGACATGCACGCCGAGGCCGTCCGCGGCCGCGACCTGCTCCGTGCGGTGTACCGCAGCAACGGCTCGCTGGCTCCGATGCGGCAGCTGGCCGGCTTCGCCGAGGGCCAGGACCAGCGCTGGGCCAAGCTGCACAGTCGGCTGCCCGGCCAGCTCAGCACCCAGGCCGACCGGGTCGACGCCCTGTTCGACGACATAAGCGAGGACGTCGCGCCCCTCCACCTGGACCAGCCCAAGGGCGGCCAGAACGGGTCGGGGGCGGTCGGCGGCCAGGGCGGCGACGGCACCGGTCAGGGCCAGGCGCCGGGCGGCGCGAGCGCGCCGACCTCGCACGGCACCGGCGGTGCCACCGGCGGCGGCGCCCCGAGCGGTGCGCCCAACGGCGTCGGCGGGCTGGTGGACGGGCTGACCACCGGGCTCGGCGCCGGCCAGGGCTCCCCTGCGCCGGGCGACGGCAGCACCGGTTCGGGCGCCTCCCCCGCGCCCTCCGGTTCGGCCACGCCGGCGCCGGGCGGCCAGGGCATCACCATCCCGCCGCTGATCCCCGGGCTGCTCCCGGGCCTCACCCTCGGCGGCTGACGGCCGGGTACGGAGCGCGCGTCCGAGGCGGGCGCGCGCTCCGTCACTGCCTGGGTCTCAGAAGAACACCGACCGCCGCTGCACCAGCAGCTTGTAGAGCGTGTGCTGGATGGTCTCCCGGACCTGGTCGGCCAGGTTGAAGACCAGCATCGGGTCGTCCGCGGCCTCCCGCGGGTACCCGTCGGTGGGGATCGGCTCGCCGAACTGGATGGTCCACTTGGTCGGCAGCGGAACGGCGCCGAGCGGCCCCAGCCACGGGAAGGTCGGGGTGAGCGGCACGTACGGCAGGCCGAGCAGCCGGGCCAGCGTCCGGGCGTTGCCGATCATCGGGTACGTCTCCTCGGCGCCGACGATCGAGCAGGGCACGATCGGCACGCCCGCGCGCAGCGCGGAGGCGACGAAGCCGCCCCGGCCGAACCGCTGGAGCTTGTAGCGCTCGGAGAACGGCTTGCCGATGCCCTTGAAGCCCTCCGGCCAGACGCCGACCACCTCGCCGCGTTCCAGCAGCGCCTGGGCGTCCTCGTTGCAGGCCAGGGTGTGCCCGGCCTTGCGGGCCAGCTCGCCCGCGACCGGCAGCACGAAGACCAGGTCGGCGGCGAGCATCCGCAGGTGCCGGTGGTGCGGGTGGTGGTCGTGGATGGCGACCTGGGTCATCAGCGCGTCGAGCGGGATGGTGCCCGAGTGGTTGGCGACGATCAGCGCGCCGCCCTCCGCGGGGATGTTCTCGGCGCCGCGGACCTCGATCCGGAAGTACTTCTCGGCCAGCGGCCGGAGCAGCGCGAGGAAGACCTCCTCGGTGAGCTCGCGGTCGAAGCCGAACTCGTCGACCTCGTAGTCGCCGGTGATCCGGCGGCGCAGGAAGGCCAGCCCGTTCGCCGCGCGGTCCTCCCAGCCCTTGCCGAGGACCTTGGTCGCGGTCGCGCCGAGCGGCCCGGCGAGTGCGCCGCCGACGGCCTCGGCCAGCCGGTCGGCGACACCCGGGCGGGCCCCGGGGTGCCAGCTCGGTGCGGACTCGATCGGGATGACCTTGGCCTCGGGCGGTTCGGTCTTGCGGGCTGCGGTCATCGCGGCATCGGCTCCTCGGGGTGGCGGCCGCCGTCGGTGCCGAGCAGGCCGGTCAGCCGGTCGGTGACGGCGGTGAGGCGTTCGGGGGGCAGCAGGCCGGCGCGCTGGGCGGCGGCGAAGTCGGCGAAGGCCTCGGACGTGGTGTACCGGGGCCGGTAGCCGAAGGTCTCGTGCAGCTGGGTGGTGTCCACCACCCGGCCGTGGGTGAGCAGCTGGAGCTGCTCGGGCGAGAGGTCGGCGAGCCGGGTCTGCCGGACGAGGCCGGCGACCAGGCCGAGCGCCGGGCGCAGCAGCGGCACGGTGGGCCGGCCGAGCCGGCGGGCGCACTGCGAGAGCAGCAGGACGCCGTCGCCGGCCACGTTGAAGGTGCCGGTGTTGGTGGTGCCCCGGCGGGCCTCCAGCGCGGCCAGGCGCAGGACCTCGATGGTGTCGTCCTCGTGGACGAACTGCAGCCGCGGGTCGTGGCCGAGCACGGTCGGCAGCACCGGCAGCGCGAAGTACGAGCAGAGCGGGGTGTCGCCGGCCGGGCCGACGATGTTGGCGAAGCGCAGCACCGAGACGGCGACGTCGGGGCGCCGGCGGGCGAAGCCGCGGACGTACCCCTCGACCTCGGCGGCGTCCCGGGCGAAACCGCCGGGCGGCAGCTGCTTGGGCTGCATCCGCTCGCCGAAGACCGCGGGGTCGCGGGGGGCGGAGCCGTACACGCCGGTGGTGGACTTCACGACCAGGCGGCGCAGGCCGGCGGCCTTCTGGCAGGCGCCGAGCAGCTGCATCGTGCCGATGACGTTGGTCTCCTTGACCACGGCGCGGCCGCCGGAGCCCATCGCGGAGACGCTGAGGTGCACGACGGTGTCGATGCCGTGGTCGGCGATGATCCGGGCGACGGCCGGGCGGCGCAGGTCGACCTGGGCGAACCGGACGCCGGGCGGCAGGTCGTCGCGCGGGGGGCGGACGTCGACGCCGACCACCCGTTCGACGTCGGGGTGGCGGGCGATCTCCGCGGCGAAGCGGGCACCGAGATGCCGTGCCACGCCGGTGACGAGCACGACCTTGCCCACGCTGCTGCGTCCTCCTCGGTGTTGCCTGGGTGCACCGTACCGTGCGGATGTTCCGCCGCAGTAAAGGCGCCGCCGCCGCGCGGCGTGAAGACGCCACTGCCCGCCCGGGCTGGTCGCCCGGGCGGGCAGTGCGGACACCTGGTGCGCGCGCGAGGCGGCCTTGGGTGTGGCGGCAGGCCCCCCGCGTGAGCGGGTTCGGCCGCGGTTACTTCTTGTTGCGACGCTGCACGCGAGTGCGCTTCAGAAGCTTGCGGTGCTTCTTCTTGGCCATACGCTTGCGACGCTTCTTGATGACAGAGCCCACGGAACTACCCTCGCTCACTCGGACCCTCGTCCATGGGAGACGGGAGTCCATACGACTGACGGAGGGCCTAGCCTACCGTCCGCTCCGGGTAAGCCGTAATCCTCCCTGCCCGTGTCCGGCCTACGCGCTCTCCAGATGCACGTAGGACTCCTTCAGGTAGTCGTGCACGGCCTGCTCGGGCACGCGGAACGAGCGGCCGACCCGGATGGCCGGCAGTTCGCCGCTGTGCACCAGCCGGTACACCGTCATCTTGGACACCCTCATGACCGAGGCCACCTCGGCCACGGTCAGGAAGACGACCTCCTGCAGGGGGCGTTCGCCGGAACTCATGACCATCACCCGACCCTTACCCGTGTGCAAGGCACCGGCTTCCCCTCCGGTGACTCCACCGGCACACGTGTATCCCCAGAGTAGTTATGGGTGGTACCAGTGGGAAGAGGGGGATGCCCAGTCCTTCTACGGTGAGCCATCCCCCCGTTGCAGTAGGTAGCCGGTCGGCGGTCTGGCGCAGGCGGAACGGGCTTCGGGTGACAGGCGGGGCGCATCGGGGCACGGAGGGCGCACGGCCGGCCCGGCGGGCGCGCCGCTCAGGGCAGCAGGCCGTGGTGCGGCAGGACGGCCCGGCGGGCGGCGAGGACGGCCTGGTCGAGGCGGTCCGCCGGGTCGTACCCGCCGTCGTGGAAGTCCCGCCAGTCGGCGCGGGCGCCGTCGGTCATCCGCAGCGGGGCCGACTGCCGGGTGCGGCGGTAGACCTCCGCCCGCCACTCCTCGGGGGTCTCGGCGGCCGGGTCGAGCGGCCGGCCGGCGGCGGTGGCCACCAGGTGGGTCCAGGTCCGCGGGACGACGTCGGCCACCGCGTACCCGCCGCCGCCGAGGGCGACCCAGCGGCCGCCGGCGGTCTCGTGGGCGAGCCGGTGCAGCGACTCGGCGACCGTCCGCTGGGCGTCCAGGCTGACCGCCAGGTGCGCCAGCGGGTCCTCGACGTGGGTGTCCGCGCCGTGCTGGGTGACCAGCACCTGCGGGCGGAAGGCGGCCAGCAGCTCGGGCACCAGGGCGTGGAAGGCGCGCAGCCAGCCGCTGTCGCCGGTGCCGGCCGGCAGCGGCAGGTTGGCGGCGCTGCCGGGGGCGTCCGGGCCGCCGGTCTCGGTGGCCCAGCCGGTCTGCGGGAAGAGCGTGGCCGGGTTCTCGTGCAGGGAGACGGTGAGCACCCGCGGGTCGTTCCAGAAGGCCTGCTGGACCCCGTCGCCGTGGTGCACGTCGACATCGACGTAGGCGACCCGCTCGGCGCCGAGCTCCAGCAGCCGGGCGATGGCCAGCGCGGGGTCGTTGTAGATGCAGAAGCCGGAGGCCCGGTCGGGCATCGCGTGGTGCAGACCGCCGGCGAAGTTCACCGCGTGCGGGCTCTCGCCGCGCCAGACCGCCTCGGCGGCGGCGACGGACTGCCCGGCGATCAGCGCGGAGGCGGTGTGCAGCGCGGGGAAGGCCCAGTTGTCGTCGGTGCCCAGTCCGTGCCGCTGATCGCTGCGGGCGGGGTCGGCGGCGACCGCGCGGACGGCGGCGATGTATTCGGCGGTGTGCACCAGCCGCAGCGTGGAGTCCCCGGCGGGCGGTGCGGCGCGCTCCGTCACCCCGGGGCCGCGGCTGAGCCCGTACGCGTCGACCAGGTGCTTCGTGAGCGCCAGCCGGGTCGGGTCCATCGGGTGGCCGGGCCCGAAGTCGTAGGCGGTGACCGCGTCGTCCCAGAAGAGGTGCAGGCCGCAGGGGGTGTCATGCTCGGCGTCGGGCATGGCTCCACCGTAGTGGGTGGGGTCGGCGGCACCGCCGTGCGGGCCCGGCGACGGATCAGGGCACCGGCGCGGGGGCGGGGGCGGCCTTGGCCGGGGTGGGCGCGAAATGGGCGCCGAGCGGCACGATCACCAGGACCAGCAGCATCGGGGCCAGCAGCGCCGCCCGGTACGAGCCGGCGTCCCCGATCGCGCCGACCAGCGGGGAGCCGATCAGGAAGCCGACGTAGTTGAACAGGTTGAGCCGGGCGACGGCGGCGTCGGAGTCGGCCGGGAAGAGCCGCCCGCCGGCCGCGAACACCTGCGGGATGATCGCGCAGATGCCGAGGCCGAGCACCGTGAAGCCGGCGATCGCGGCCCACGGGGCGGGTGCCAGCGCGGCGATCGCGAAGCCGAGCGCGGCGGTCGCGGCGCCGGCCCGGACGACCCGGACGGCGCCCCAGCGCTGCACCCCGCGGTCGCCCAGGGCCCGCCCGAGCAGCATCGCCAGCATGTAGCCGAGGTAGGAGAGCTTGGCGACGTCGTCGGGGCTGTGCAGGGTGTCGGTGAGGTACTTGACGCTGTAGTTGGAGACCGAGGCGTCGGCGATGTAGGCCACCGCCATCGCCAGGCACAGCGGCAGCAGCGGCCGCCACGGGATGGCCCGGCCGGCCGCCTCGGCGGCCTCGCGGACGGCGTCGCCGAGTTCGGCGCGGCCGGCGAAGCGCGTCCCGGCGAGCAGGGCGAGCGGGATCAGCACCGCGGCCGAGCCGCCGAACAGGGTGGCGAGCGGGGTGCCGCCGTGCGCGCCGAGGCCGGCGACGGCCGCGCCGACGATCCCGCCGAGGCTGAACGCGGCGTGGAAGCCGAGCATGATGCTCCGCCCGTAGCGGTGCTGCAGGCCCACGCCGAGCATGTTCATCGAGGCGTCGAGAGCGCCGACCAGCAGGCCGAACGCGGCCAGCGCCAGGGCGAGCTGCCAGAGCGTGCCGCCGAGTCCGACACCGGCCAGGGCCAGGCAGACGGCCGGCTGGACGACCCGCAGCACCGCCTTGGCGCTGGTGCGCCGCACCAGCTGCTCGGAGGCGATCGAGCCGACGCCGGCGAGGATCGGCACCGCGGCCAGGAAGACCGGCAGCATGCCGTCGCCGAGGCCGTACTGCCGCTGGATCTCCGGGATGCAGGTCACCAGCAGGGCGAAGGTGGTGCCCTGCAGCAGGAAGCTGACGGCGAGGGCCGCGCGGGCCTGCCGGAGCCGCGCCGTGGGTTCTGCCTGCATCGGACCCCCGCTACTCGCCGGTATCTGTGTGTGGGCGTGAGCGTAGGTCCTGCGCGCGGTTTCCGGGAGGGGTGCGCCCGGATCGGCTGTCCGGGTCTCAGGACCCGAGCAGCGCCGGTACCTCGGAGAGGTCGGTGAACAGCCCGGTGGCGCCGGCGGCGGTCAGCTTGGCGGGGTCGGTGAGCGCGGCGTGCCCGTACACGTCCATGCCGGCCGCGCGGGCGGCGAGCACCCCGTTGGGGCTGTCCTCCAGGACCAGGCAGCGCTCGGGCGCCACGCCCATGGTGCGGGCCGCGTGCAGGAAGAGGTCGGGGGCGGGCTTGCCGACGCCGACGTCCTGGGCGCTGAAGATCAGCTCCTCGGCGACGTGCCCGCGCAGGCCGGTGAGGTCGAGCGCGGTGCGGATCCAGGAGTGGTGCGCCGAGGACGCCAGGCAGTACCGGACGCCCTGCTGCTGGAGGGCCTTCAGCAGCTGCTCGGCGCCGCGGACGGGGGTCAGCTCGGCCTCGAAGGCGGCGAACACCCGGGCGTGGAACAGGTCGTCGAAGCCCTCGGGCAGCCGCGCCCCGTGCCGGGCGAGGATCACGTCGTGGACGTGGTGCGCGGCGGTGCCCATGTAGTCCCGGTAGGAGTCCTCGACCGTGGTCGGGAAGCCGAGCTCGGTGAGGTACGCGGCGAGCACCCGGTTGGAGATGGGCTCGCTGTCCACGAGCACGCCGTCGTTGTCGAAGATCACCAGGTCGTACGTCACCGGGCGAGCCTACTTGCTGCCGCCGCCGGCGAGTTCGCGGGAACGGTCGCGGGCCGCCTCCAGGGCGCCGAGCAGGGCGGCCCGGACGCCGTGGTTCTCCAGCTCGCGGATGGCGGCGATGGTGGTGCCGGCCGGGGAGGTGACGGCCTCGCGCAGCTTCACCGGGTGCTCGCCGGAGTCGCGCAGCATCACCGAGGCGCCGATCGCGGACTGCACGATCAGGTCGTGGGCGACGCTGCGGGGCAGGCCGAGCAGGATGCCGGCGTCGGTCATCGCCTCGACCAGGAAGTAGAAGTACGCGGGGCCGGAGCCGGAGAGCGCGGTCGCCGCGTCCTGCTGGCTCTCCGGCAGCCGGATCGCCTTGCCGACCGAGCGGAAGATCTCCTCGGTGCGCTCCAGGTGGGCCTCGGCGGCGTGCGAGCCGCCGGAGATGACGCTCATGCCCTCGTCCACCAGCACCGGGGTGTTGGGCATGACGCGGACGACCGGGGTGCCGGCCGCCAGCCGCTCCTCGAACCAGCCGGTCGGGATGCCGGCCGCGGCCGAGATCACCAGCCGGTCGGCGGCGACGTGCGGGGCCAGCTCGTCGAGCAGGGTGCCCATGTCCTGCGGCTTGACCGCGAGGATCAGGGTGTCGGCGAGCTTGGCGGCATCGGCGTTGGAGACGGCGGTGACGCCGTAGCGCTCGGCGAGCTGCGCGGCGCGCTCCGGGCGGCGGGCGGTGACCAGGACGTCCGCCGGGTCCGTGCCGGCCCGCAGCAGGCCCGAGAGCAGGGCCTCGCCGATCTTGCCGGTGCCGAGGAAGGCGATCTTCTGTCCGGATGCGCTGCTGGCCATGAGCCGCTCCTTCGTACGGTGCTGCGGCCATCCTTCCACCGTCGGCGCGCGGCGGGGGGAGCCGTCCGAACGGTGGGCAGTGCGGCCCGCCGCCACCCGGCGGCCGGGCCGCTCGTACGGTCGGCTCTCCCCCACCTCGCACCGGGCGTGCGCGTGGCCGAC
>NZ_JBHWBW010000123.1:0-18492 GCF_042735675.1 Kitasatospora sp. NPDC059571 | reverse complement strand
GCCCCGGACCGTTCGCGGTCCGGGGCCCCGACGGCGTTCGGCACCTCAAGGCGTGCGCAGCGCCGGGACCTGGATCGGCAGGCCGGCCAGCAGGGCCTTCACGGCGGCGACGAGTTCGTCGACCTTCTGTTGGAGGGCGGCCGGATCGGGCGTCCCGGACGGCGGGGCGGCGAGTGCGACGACGCCGTCCAGCAGGCCGAGGACGCCGTCGAGCAGACCGGAGACGGCCGGGACGGGGGGGCTCGGCACGGACGGCAGGGCGGGGACGCCCGGCAGGCTCGGCGTGCTGGGCACCGCCGGGGCGGACGGATCGGGGACGGTGGGGGCGGCGGCCGGGCGCGGGGGTGCGGCGACCGCGGGACGGGATAGGCGCAGGAGCACCGCGTCGGGGTCGACGGCGGATGCGGGGGCGGCGGTTGCCAGGGTGACCGCGGGAATGGCCAGGGCTGCGGTCAGCGCGGCGGCCGTCCAGGTGGGACGCATGGTGGAGCTTTCCTCTCAACTGACGATCAGGCTTTTCGCTTGAACGCCACGTTGAGCCACCCGGTCGGGTGCGGCCACCGGTCGTAGGCCGAACGGTGATCATCCCGTTCGGCGCACCGTCAGCCGACGGTCCGTCGGGCACGGCCGGTGTCCGGCGTACCGCCGGTCGGCCCGCAGCCGGTCGGCCCGCAGCCGTCCGGACCGCCCGCTCGGGCAGGCGGTCAGCCGGCGATCCAGTCCGCGGAGTGCCGGTGGCGCCCGAGTCCGACGGCGTCGAACTCGTCGAACCGGCCGGCGTCCACCGTGGCGCCGAGTCTGCGCAGCACCTGCGAGATCGGGGTGCCGGCGGTGGCGCGCGGCTGCTGGTCGGCGATGTGCAGCGGCCCGAGGTCGAGCCGGCCGTGCAGCCAGACCGCGGCGCGCTGGGTGCCGGCGCCGCCGAAGAAGTCCGCCTCGACGTACGCGATCGGGCCGGCCTGGGACCACGCCTCCAGACGGCGGCCGAGGCTCGCGGGGAAGCGGCTGAATCCCGGTTCGGTGCGGTCCCCGGGCACGTCCAGGACGGCGTGCAGGCGGTCGGTCACCGGGATCAGCGCCAGCCCCTGAGCCAGCCGCGCGACCCGCGCGGCCGGGACTTCGGCCGCCACCACGTCGAGCAGCTCGGCGGTGGCGACCAGCGCGTTGAGTTCGTACGACATTCCGTCATTCTGCGCCGATCTCCGCGGCAGGTCAGCCGAACAATCGAACTGACGGTCCATCGCCACCGCCCGACCGGCGGGATCCCGCAGACTGGTGCCGTGACGACCCACCACCGGCCGACCGCCGACGAACTGGCCGCCGCGCACGGCGGCACCATCCCCGACATCACCGGGCCGGATCTGCGGGTGCTGTTCTGCGGCATCAACCCGGGCCTGTGGTCGGGGGCGACCGGCTGGCACTTCGCCCGGCCGGGCAACCGGTTCTGGCCCGCGCTGCACCGCTCCGGCTTCACCCCCCGGCAGCTGCACCCCTCCGAGCAGGGCGAGCTGCCAGCGCTGGGCCTGGGCATCACCAACGTGGTCGCGCGCACCACGGCCCGGGCCGACGAGCTGACCGCCGAGGAGTACCGCGAGGGCGGGGCGGCGCTGCGGGCCCGGGTCGAACGGCTGCGGCCGCGGGCCCTGGCGGTGCTCGGGATCGGCGCGTACCGGGCCGCGTTCGGGCGCCCGCGCGCCGCGGTGGGCCGCCAGCCCGAGCCGATCGGCACGACCGCGGTCTGGGTGCTGCCCAATCCCAGCGGGCTGAACGCGCACTACTCGCTGGACGCGATCGCGGCCGAGTTCCGCGCCCTGCGCGAGGCGGTGGCGGACTCCGGGCCCTCCGACGCGAGGCCCTCCGACCCGGAACCCGCCGTCGGGGAGCCCGCCACCGGGGAGCCGTCCTCCTGAGCGGATCCGACAGGCCGTCGGTTCAGGGCCCGACCGGGGCCGCCTGGCCGCCGGTGACGCCGAGCAGCTCCTGGTAGGTCAGCGGGAACACCGTGTGCGGGTGCCCGGCGGCGGCCCAGAGCACGGGGTGGTCGGCGAGTGCGGTGTCGACCACCGTCCGCACCGGCGCGGGGTGGCCGACCGGCGCCACCCCGCCGATCGCCTGGCCGGTGGCGGCCCGGACCTGGGCGGCCGATGCCCGCTCGATCGGGCCCGTCCCCAGATGCGCGGCCAGGTGGTCGGTGTCCACCCGGTGCGCACCGCTGGTCATCACCAGCAGCGGCGCGCCGTCGCAGACGAAGACCAGGCTGTTGGCGATCGCGCCGACCTCGCAGCCGAGGGCCGCGGCGGCCTCGGCCGCCGTCCGTGCCGAGTCGGGCAGCACCCGGATGGCCGCGGCCACGCCGGCCGCGGCGAGCGCCTCGGCGACCGGGCGGCTGCGGGCGGGCAGTTCGGCGGGCGGCATCCCGTCGGCGGCGGGCGGGCTGGATGGGACGGCGGTCATCGCTCTCCTCCGGGCGGTACGGCGGAGTCCCAGCCTGCTGCCCGCACCCGCGGTACGTCCAGCACCGCCGGCGCGGCGTCCGGAGGTCCCGCCCGCGCGGTGCCCGGGCGCGTGCGGCGCCCCCCCCCCCCCGGGGGGGCGGGGGGGGCGGGGGGGGGGGGGGGCGCGCCCGCGGCGGGGCGGGTGTGCTCAGCGTCCGCCGAAGCCGTCGTCGGACTGGACGACCTCGCGGCCAAGCGGCATCAGCGAGATCGGGATCATCTTCAGGTTCGCCCAGCCGAACGGGATTCCGATGATCGAGATGAACAGCGGGATGCTGGTCGCCAGGTGCGCGAGGGCCAGCCACCACCCCGCGAACACCAGCCAGATCACGTTGCCGATGCAGGATGCCGCCCCGGCGTCGGGCTTCTCGACCGTCGTCCGGCCGAACGGCCAGAGCATGAAGCCGGCCAGCCGGAACGCGGCGATCCCGAACGGGATGGTGATGATCAGCACGAAGCAGATGATCCCGGCGATCGCGTAGCCGATCGCCATCCAGAGCCCGCAGAAGATCAGCCAGATGACGTTGAGGATCAGGTTGATCACCTTCATGCTCCCAGCCTCCCATGCGGGACGGGGCGCGCAACCGGTCCTCGCCCCCATCCCCGGGGTCGGGCGCCGCCCGGCGGCCTCAGCACGGCACGGGGGCGGGCGCCGCGGCGTCGAGCAGCCGGCGGCCGTCCCGCCGGACGACCGCCCAGGCGGTGCAGGAGGCCGCGGCCCGGTCGCCGGCGAGGGAGAGCCGCAGGACGCCGTCCGCCGTGGTGACGGTGACCGCCCCGGGCGGCAGGTCGCCGAGCCGGGCGAGGAAGCCTGCGGCGTAGCCGGGGCCGGCGCCCTCGGGGGTGAAGAGCCGCTGCAGGGCCGGTGCGTCACCGGCGGTGACGGCCGTCCGCACGGCGGCCGCCAGGGCGTCCGGGTCGGCCGCACCGGGCTCGGGGGCGGCGGCGATCGACGCGACGATCCAGGCCAGCCAGGCCGCCGGCAGCAGTGCCGCGGCGGCGGTCACGGCCCCTCGGCGGCCCGGTCGCGGGGCGGGGCGGGCCGGGGTGCGAGGACCGGCGCGGCGGGCTGCGGTGCGGGCGGCCGGCGGCCTGGCCGGGGGTGCCATCGGGGGGCCTCCTGGGGCGGACACGCGGGGCGGCGAACAGTTGACTTTACCAATTCATTACCATGTGCGGACAGCCCTTCCGTGTGCGACGAGAGGACAACAGCCGTGGCGATCCCGCGAGTCCGGACGACGAACCTGCCCGGAGTGGGCGTCCAGTACGACCTGACGACCCGAGAACACCGGCATCTCTCGGTCATCGCCCACCGCGACGGCTCGCGCAGCCTCAACGTGTACCGCAGCGACGACCCCGATGCCTGCGCCTACGCGCTGCACCTCACCGGCGAGGAGTCCGCCGCCCTGACCGACGCCCTGACGCCCGCTCACCACAGCCCGGGCGTCCTGCACACCACCGACCTCGGGCTGGTCGCCGAGCGGATCCCGGTGGGCGGCTCCTCGCACTGGAACGGCAGGCTGCTGGGCGACACCCGGATGCGGACGGCCACCGGCGCGTCCGTCGTCGCGGTGCTGCGCCGGACCGGCGCCGTACCCTCCCCCGCCCCGGACTTCCGGCTGGCCGGCGGAGACACGCTGATCGTCATCGGTACCCGCGAGGGCGTCGACGCCGCCGCCGCGATCCTGGGAAGGGAGTGATCGGATGCACACCGCCTCGGTCTTCATCGAGCTCGGCTCGGTCGTCCTGGTGCTGGGCCTGCTCGGCCGGATAGCCGGCCGGTACGGGCTCTCGCCGATCCCGCTCTACCTGATCGGCGGCGTCGCGTTCGGCCGGGGCGGCCTGCTGCCGCTCAGCGCCAGCGCGGAGTTCGTCGCCACCGGCGCCGAGATCGGCGTCGTCCTGCTGCTGCTGATGCTGGGTCTGGAGTACACCGCCGCCGACCTGGTGACCAATCTGAAGGCCCAGTACCCGGCGGGCGCGGTGGACTTCGTCTGCAACGCGCTGCCCGGTGCCGCCATGGGACTGCTGCTCGGCTGGGGGCCGGTGGCCGCCGTGGTGCTCGCCGGCGTCACCTGGATCTCCTCCTCGGGGGTGATCGCCAAGGTGCTCGGCGACCTCGGCCGGCTCGGCAACCGGGAGACCCCGGTCATCCTCAGCATCCTGGTGCTGGAGGACCTGGCGATGGCGGTCTACCTGCCGATCCTGACCGCGCTGCTGGCCGGCGCGGGGCTGCTGGCCGGCAGCCTCACCCTGGCGATCGCGCTGGCCACGGCGGGCGCGGTGCTGTTCGTCGCGCTCCGCTACGGGCGGCTGATCTCGCGGTTCGTCTCGCACGACGACCCGGAGAAGCTGCTGCTGGTCGTGCTCGGCCTCACCCTGCTGGTGGCCGGGATCGCCCAGCAGCTCCAGGTCTCGGCGGCGGTCGGCGCCTTCCTGGTGGGCATCGCACTGTCCGGGGAGGCCGCGGAGGGCGCGCACACGCTGCTCAGCCCGCTGCGCGACCTGTTCGCCGCGGTCTTCTTCGTCTTCTTCGGGCTCAGCACCGATCCGACCAGCATCCCGCCGGTGCTGCTGCCCGCCCTGGCGCTGGCCGCGGTCACCGCGCTCACCAAGATCGGCACGGGCTGGTGGGCGGCCCGCCGGGCCGGGGTCGGGGCCCGGGGCCGCTGGCGGGCGGGCGGTGCGCTGGTCGCCCGCGGCGAGTTCTCCATCGTGATCGCCGGACTGGCGGTCACCTCGGGGATCGAGCCGGACCTGGGCCCGCTGGCCACCGCGTACGTGCTGATCCTGGTGGTGGTCGGACCGCTCACCGCCCGGTACACCGAGCCGGCGGCGGAACGTTTCGGCAGGCTGCTCCGCAAGGACCGGAGCCCGGCCCGGCAACGGCCCGCGGCAGCCCCGGCCGAGCTGCCGGAGCAGCTCGAACGGGTCGGACCGGCCGGGCCGGTCGACCGGCGGGCGGCGGCCGACAGCCCCTCCTGAACCGGACGCGCCGTCAGCCGTCCGCCGCCCGGCGGCTCTCCGCCGCCCTCGCCTCCAGCACCCCGCGCTCGCGGGTGTTGCGGGTGAGGGCGGCGGCCCGGTCGAACTCGGCGGCCGCCTCCGCGTACCGGCCGAGCCGGGCCAGCAGGTCGCCGCGGACGCTGGGCAGCAGATAGTAGGTGCCGAGCGCGGGCTCGGCGGCGAGTCGGTCGACCAGCACCAGCCCGGTCTCCGGGCCGAAGGCCATGGCCAGCGCGACGGCCCGGTTGAGCTCCACCACCGGTGAGGGGGTCCGCTCGGCGAGCGCCGCGTACAGCGCGGAGATCCGCACCCAGTCGGTCTGCTCCGGGGTGCCGGCCCGGGCGTGGCAGGCCGCGATCGCCGCCTGCACCGTGTACGGGCCGGGCGGGACGCCCAGTTCGGCGGCGCGGGCCTCGGCGCGGTCCAGCGCGGCCAGGCCGCGGTGGATCAGCAGCCGGTCCCAGCGGGTGCGGTCCTGGTCCAGCAGCAGCACCGGCTCGCCGTCCGGCCCCGTCCGGGCGGCCGTCCGGGAGGCCTGGATCTCCAGCAGGGCGATCAGGCCGTGCACCTCGGGCTCGCCCGGCATCAGCCCGGCGAGCACCCGGCCCAGGCGCAGCGCCTCCTCGCAGAGCGCGGGCCGCATCCAGTCGTCGCCCGCGGTGGCGGCGTAGCCCTCGTTGAAGACCAGGTAGACGACCTCGAGGACGGAGGAGAGCCGGGGCGTCAGCTGGTCGCCCTGCGGGACCTCGAAGGGGACGTCCTGCGCGGCGAGGGTGCGCTTGGCGCGCACGATGCGCTGGGCGACGGTCGCTTCGGGGACCAGGAAGGCCCGGGCGATCTCCTCGGTGGAGAGACCGCCGAGCAGGCGCAGGGTGAGCGCGACCCGGGCCTCGGTGGAGAGCACCGGGTGGCAGGCGGTGAAGACCAGGCGGAGCAGGTCGTCCTCGATGTCGTCGGCGAGGACGGCCTGCTCCGGCTGCGGGCCCTGCGGCGGGTCGGTGGCCAGCTCGTGGCCCAGCAGCCGGAGCTTGTCGGCCAGGCGCTCCTCGCGGCGGATCCGGTCGACGGCGCGGTTGCGGGCGACCGCCGTCAGCCAGGCGCCGGGGTTGTCCGGGACGCCGGTGGCGGGCCACTGCTCCAGGGCGGCGACCAGCGCGTCCTGGGCGAGCTCCTCGGCGAGCCCGACGTCGCGGACGAGGCGGGCCAGGCCGGCGATGATGCGCGCCGACTCGATCCGCCAGACCGCCTCGATGGTTCGGTGGGTGTCGATGGCCGTCACAGCACCCCATCACAGCAGGCGCGGGCGGCCGCCCGCCAGAGCGGCGGGCCGTCAGCCGGTGATCGGCTTCTGGTGCTCGTCCCGCCAGGCCTGCTCCTTGGCGGCGTTCTCGGGGCTGAGGATGTCGGCGGGGAAGTCGGAGGCCTCGAAGACCTTCCGCAGCTCCAGGACGGCGCCGTCCTCGAAGGGGGCGCGGCCCGCCCACTCCAGGGCCTCCTCGCGGGAGCTGACGTCGAGCACCCAGTAGCCGGCGATGAGCTCCTTGGTCTCGGTGAACGGCCCGTCGGTGACGGTGGCGCGGCCGCCCTTGAAGGTGAGCCGGGCGCCGTTGGAGCTGGGGTGGAGGCCGTCGGCGGCGAGCATGATGCCGGCCTTGATCAGCTCCTCGTTGTAGCGGCCCATCGCCTCGATGGCCTCCTTGGTCGGCATCACGCCGGCCTCGCTGTCCTCGTTGGCCTTGACGATCAGCATGAATCGCATCGTGGTTCTCCCTGAGTACCGGGTCCGCTGGGTGCGGGCCCTGGGCCGGTCCTTCCGGCTCCCGACTGTGCGTCGAACGGGAACGCCCCGGATCGACAAGGCCGCGGAGATTTTTTCCACTAGGGCTTGCCGGGCTCGACCGCGTTGGTCAAGCGGTCGTACTCGGCGATGTCCGGGTGGTGCAGGTCGAAGGCCGGGGACTCGGAGCGGATGCGCGGCAGGCCGTCGAAGTTGTGGCGGGGCGGCGGGCAGGAGGTCGCCCACTCCAGCGAGCGGCCGTAGCCCCAGGGGTCGTCGACCTCGACCTTCTCGCCGTACTTGGCGGTCTTCCAGACGTTGTAGAGGAACGGCAGGACGGAGAGGCCGAGGACGAAGGAGCCGATGGTGGAGACGGTGTTCAGGGTGGTGAAGCCGTCGGAGGCCAGGTAGTCGGCGTAGCGGCGGGGCATGCCCTCGGCGCCGAGCCAGTGCTGGACGAGGAAGGTGGTGTGGAAGCCGAAGAACAGCGTCCAGAAGCAGATCTTGCCCAGGCGTTCGTCGAGCATCCTGCCGGTCATCTTGGGCCACCAGAAGTGGAAGCCGGCGAACATCGCGAAGACGACGGTGCCGAAGACCACGTAGTGGAAGTGGGCGACGACGAAGTACGAGTCCGAGACCTGGAAGTCGATCGGCGGGGAGGCGAGCAGGACGCCGGTGAGGCCGCCGAAGAGGAAGGTGACCAGGAAGCCGACGCTCCAGAGCATCGGGGTCTCGAAGCTGAGGCTGCCCCGGAACATGGTGCCGATCCAGTTGAAGAACTTGACCCCGGTCGGGACGGCGATGAGCAGGGTCATGAAGGAGAAGAACGGCAGCAGGACCTGGCCGGTGACGAACATGTGGTGGGCCCAGACGGTGACCGAGAGGCCGGTGATGGCGATGGTGGCGGCGACCAGGCCGGAGTAGCCGAAGATCGGCTTGCGGCTGAAGACCGGGATGATCTCGGTGATGATGCCGAAGAACGGCAGCGCGATGATGTAGACCTCGGGGTGGCCGAAGAACCAGAAGAGGTGCTGCCAGAGCATCGCGCCGCCGTTGGCGGGGTCGAAGACGTGGGCGCCGAACTTCCGGTCGGCCTCCAGGGCGAACAGGGTGGCGGCCAGCACGGGGAAGGCGAAGAGCACCAGGATGCTGGTGAAGAGGACGTTCCAGACGAAGATCGGCATCCGGAAGGCCGTCAGGCCGGGCGCGCGCAGGCAGACGATCGTGGTGATGAAGTTGACCGCGCCGAGGATGGTGCCGAAGCCGGAGAAGGCCAGGCCCATGATCCACATGTCGCCGCCGATGCCGGGTGAGTGGACCTCCCCGGAGAGCGGGGTGTAGGCGAACCAGCCGAAGTCGGGGGCGCCGTCCGGGGTGAGGAAGCTGCCCATCACGATCAGCGACCCGAACAGGTAGAACCAGTACGCCAGGGCGTTGAGCCGGGGGAAGGCGACGTCCGGGGCGCCGATCTGCAGCGGCATGATCCAGTTGGTGAAGCCGGCGAAGAGCGGGGTGGCGAACATCAGCAGCATCAGCGTGCCGTGCATGGTGAAGAGCTGGTTGTACTGCTCGTTGGAGACGATCTGGGTGCCGGGCCGGGCCAGCTCCGCGCGCATCACCAGTGCCATCACGCCGGCCACCAGGAAGAAGCCGAAGGCCGTGGTCATGTACAGCGTGCCGATCTGCTTGTGATCGGTGGTGGTGAGCCAGACCACGAGGGCGCGGCCGCGGCGGGGGCGGCGGGCGGCGCCGCGGCGGGGGCGTGCGGGGCGGGACGGGGGCCGGTGCCCGGTGTCCGTCGGAAGAATGGTCACCGGGCCGCTCCCTGTCACCTGGACGGCCGCCGGGCCGCTCAACGGATGATCGGCCTTATGCCTACCAGGCGCGGCTGCGGCTGCCGGGAGGCTCGCCGCCGGGCGCCGCCCGCTCACCCGGGCGGCGGGCGCGGCAGGGCGTGCGCCGCCGGGCCGGGCTCAGTGCCCGGCCATCCGCTCCAGCCGGGAGATCCGCTCGCCCATCGGCGGGTGGGTGGAGAAGAGCTTCGCACCGACCTCACCGGGCCGGAACGGGTTGGCGATCATCATGTGGCTGGCCGTCTGGATCTGGGGCTCCGGCGGCAGCGGCAGCCGCTGGGTGCCCGCCTCCAGCTTGCGCAGGGCGCTGGCCAGGGCCAGCGGGTCGCCGGTGATCCTCGCCCCGTCGGCGTCGGCCTGGTACTCCCGGGAGCGGCTGACCGCCAGCTGGATGAGCGAGGCGGCGATCGGCCCCAGGATCATGATCAGCAGCAGGCCGACCAGGCCGGGGCCCTCGTCGTCGTCGCCGCGGCCGACCGGGATCAGCCAGGCGAAGTTCACCAGGAACATCACCACCGAGGCGAGCGCCCCGGCCACCGAGGAGATCAGGATGTCCCGGTTGTAGACGTGGCTGAGCTCGTGCCCGATGACGCCGCGCAGCTCGCGCTCGTCCAGCAGCTGCATGATGCCGTCGGTGCAGCAGACCGCGGCGTTGCGCGGGTTGCGGCCGGTGGCGAAGGCGTTCGGCGCCGGGGTCGGCGAGATGTACAGCCGCGGCATCGGCTGCCGGGCGGAGGTGGAGAGCTCGCGGACGATCCGGTACAGCTGCGGCGCCTCGATCTCGCTCACCGGCCGGGCCCGCATCGCGCGCAGGGCCAGCTTGTCGCTGTTCCAGTACGCATAGGCGTTGGTGGCCAGGGCGACGACCAGCGCGATCAGCAGGCCGGTGCGGCCGAAGAAGCTGCCGATCAGCAGGATCAGTGCGGACAGGCCGCCGAGAAGAACGGCCGTCCTCAACCCGTTGTGCTGGCGGTGCACGGCTGACCCTCCGTGATGGTGCGGTGGGGACCCGGTGCGGCGTCCCTCGTCGGATCAACGGCAGGATGCCGGTCGTTCGTTCCCCGGCGCATCCGGGCGGGGCCGCCCGGGTGCACCGACCGGTCAGAACAGGCTGCCGCCGACCACCTGGAGGACCAGCTGCGGCGCCACCGACAGCACCACCGCGCCGGAGGCGGTGAGCGCCAGGGCGGCGGCCAGCGGGCCGGGGGTGCGGCGCGCGGCCGGCCTCGGCTCCCCGGCCGGGGCGAACAGCTTCGCCGTCCAGGTCAGGTAGTAGTACAGAGCGATCACCACGTTGGCCGCCATCACCACGGCGAGCCAGCCGAGGCCGGCGTCGACGGCGGCCCCGAAGACCACCACCTTGCCGAACAGGCCGACCACGCCCGGCGGCAGGCCGGCCAGGCAGAGCAGGAAGAACGCCAGGGCCAGCGCGGCCCAGCGGTGGTCGGCGAACAGCCCGCGGTGGTCCTCCAGCCGGCTGCCGCGGGTGCGGGCGACGACCGCGACCGCCCCGAACGCGCCCAGGTTGACCAGGCCGTAGATCAGCGCGTACGCGACGGTGGCGCCGAGCGGCCGGGCCGAGTGCTGGTAGCCGGCGGCGGCGATCGGCACCAGCAGGTACCCGGCCTGGCCGATCGAGGACCAGGCGAGCAGCCGGACGGCGCTGTGCGGGGTGTCGGAGCGCTGGCGCAGCGCGCCGGCGTTGCCGGCCGTCATGGTGAGCGCGGCCAGCACCGCGAGGACGAGGCCCCAGGTGCGGCCGTACGGGTGGAAGGCGATCGAGGTGACCAGGGCGAGGCCGGCCAGGCCGGCCGCCTTGCCGACCACCGAGAGGTAGCCGGCCACCGGCAGCGGCGCGGCGGTGTAGGTGTCCGGCAGCCAGAAGTGGAACGGGACGGCGGCGACCTTGAACGCGAAGCCGACCAGGGTGAGCACCGCGCCGGCCTCGGCGAGCGGCTTGAGCTGGGCGGGGACGTGGGTCAGCCCGTCGGCGACCGCGGTCAGGTGGATCGATCCGGTCGCGGCGTAGACGAAGGAGACGCCGAGCAGCATGACCGCGGTCGCGGTGACCGAGGAGAGGAAGAACTTGAGCGCGCCCTCGGCGCCGCGGCCGTCGCGGCGCAGGGCCACCAGGGCGAAGCCGGGCAGCGAGACGACCTCCAGCGCGATGATCAGCGTCGCGAGGTCGCGGGAGGCGGGCAGCAGGGCGGCGCCGGCGGCGCTGCTGAGCAGCAGGAACCAGTACTCGCCGCCGGGCAGGCGCTCCTCGTCCACGGTGTGCAGCGACAGCAGGACGGCGACCAGGGCGCCGCCGAGGGCGATCAGCTGGAAGGCGAGCGCGAAGTGGTCGGCGACGTAGCTGCAGGCGCCCGTTCCGGCCGCGGTGCGCAGGCAGAAGGTCGCCCGGGCGTCGCCGCGGACCAGCGGGAGGAGCGAGAGGAGCGCGAGCAGCAGGCCCGCGGCCGAGGCCCAGCCCAGCAGCCTCTTCCGGCGGTCGGGCAGGAAGAGGTCGGCCACCAGCACGGCGAGCGCGGCCAGCGCCGCGATCAGCGGCGGGGCGACGGCCGTCCAGTCCACGGACTGGATGAGGCCGCCCGGGTCGGCGACGGCGAGAGGGTTCATGGCGGGCTGCCCCAGGAGAGGAGTTCCGAGCGGGGTGCTGATCACGGCTCAGCCACCCCCGAGGAGGTGCTTGACGGCCGGGTCGGAGAGGCCGAGCAGGAGGGCCGGCCACAGGCCCGCGAGCAGGGTGAGCGCGGCGAGCGGCGTCCAGCTGACGGCCTCGTACGGCCGCAGGTCGGGCACGTCGGCGACCGGGGCGGGCTGCTTCGGGTCGCCCATGCAGACCCGCCGGACGACGACCAGCAGGTAGGCGGCGGTGAGCAGGGTGCCGAGGCCGGCCAGCACCATGTAGGTCAGGAAGGCGGGCCGGGAGAGGAAGGCCGCCGGGTCGAAGGCGCCGAACATGGCGAGCAGCTCGCCCCAGAAGCCGGCCAGGCCGGGCAGGCCGAGGCTGGCGACGGCGGCGAAGGCGAGCAGGGCGCCGATCCGCGGGGTGCGGCCGTACAGCGCCGCACCGGTGGCGCCGGCGAGGGTGTCGAGGTCGGCGGTGCCGTACCGGTCCTTCACCGCGCCGACGAGGAAGAACAGCAGGCCGGTGACCAGGCCGTGGGCGATGTTGGCGAACAGGGCGCCGTTCAGGCCGGCCGGGGTGAGCGAGGCGATGCCGAGCAGCACGAAGCCCATGTGGCCGACCGAGGAGTAGGCGATCAGGCGCTTGAGGTCGCCCTTGGCGCCGGGCCGGGCGAGGGCGAGGCAGACCAGGGAGCCGTAGACGATGCCGACCGCGGCGAACGCGCCCAGGTAGGGGGCGAAGGTCGCGGCGCCGTCCGGGACGATCGGCAGCCAGACCCGGACGAGGCCGTAGGTGCCCATCTTCAGCAGCACGCCGGCGAGCAGCACGGAGCCGGCGGTGGGGGCCGCGGTGTGGGCGTCCGGGAGCCAGCTGTGCAGCGGCCAGGCGGGCGCCTTGACGGCCAGGCCGAGCAGGATCGCGAGGGCCGCGATCAGCTGGGTGGTGTGGCTGAGACCGCTGCCGTGGGCGGCGGCGAGCCGGGTCATGTCGAAGGTGCCGGCCTTGGTGCCGATCAGCAGGAAGCCGAGCAGCATCACGGCGGAGCCGAGCAGGGTGTACAGGATGAAGCGGTTGGCGGCGGGCACCTTCGCGCCGCTCCCCCAGCGGGCGATCATGAAGTACATCGGGATCAGCACGATCTCGAACGCCACGAAGAACAACACCAGGTCGAGCACGGCGAAGGTGGCGAGCATGCCGGTCTCCAGCAGGAGCAGCAGCCCGGTGAAGGCCTGGGCGGACGGCACTCCGTCGCCGGACGGCAGCCGGCGGGTGGAGTACACCGCGCACAGGAAGGTGAGCAGCGCGGTGAGGACCAGCAGCGGCAGCGAGATGCCGTCGACGCCGAGGTGGAGGCGCACGTCGAGGGCGGGGATCCAGCGGACGTCGGTGACGGCCTGCATCCGGCTGGGCCGGTCGTGGTCGAAGCCGGCCGCGAGGACGGCGGTGAGCACCAGGACGGCGCCGGTCACCGCGGTGCCGAAGCGCAGCGCGCGGCGGTCGGCGGTGGCCCGGTCGGGTCCGAACGGGGCGAGGGTGACGGCGGCTCCGGCCAGCGGGAGCAGCAGGAGGGCGATGAGGACCGCGTTCATCGGGGGCTCCCGGTTCGGGCTGCGGCGGAGGTCGTCGGCGAGGGGGGTGTGCTGGTCATGAGCCGACCGCCACCAGGACGGCGAGCAGGACGGCTCCGGCGAGCAGCGCGTTCAGGTAGGCCTGGGCGTTGCCGTTCTGCGCGCGGCGGACCAGCCAGCCGAGGGCGTTGGCGCCGTGGCCGGCGCCGCGGACGTAGCTCTCCACGACCTCGCGGTCGAGGAAGCGGACCAGCCGGGCGGCGGCCTCGGTCGGCCGGACGAACACGGCGCTGTAGAGCCGGTCGACGCCGAAGCCGTGCTGGGCGGGCCGGTACAGCGGGCCGAGCAGCAGCGGGCCGGGGTCGGCGGGCAGCGTCTCGGCGCTCGGCGGGCCGGCCTGCTCGGGCACCCGGCCGGCCGCGGCGGGACGGACGGCCTGCCGGGCGGTGAGGGTGCGCCAGGCGGCGTAGGCGATCACGATGCCCGCCACGGCGAGCCCGGTGCCGATCACGGCGGTGGTGAGCGTGGGGCGCAGCGAGCCGCCGTCCAGCAGGGCGGGCAGCCAGTCGCTGCGCAGGGCGACGACCCCGAAGCCCATGGCGGGGATCGCGAGCACCCACAGCGGCCAGCGCATCGCGGCGGGCTCCGCGGTGGCGGGGTCGGCCTCGTCGATCTCCGGGGAGTACGGGGCGCCGGCGGCGGGCCCGGCCGCAGGAGCGGCGGGCGCGGCGGCGGTCCTGCCGTGGAAGGCGACCAGCCAGAGCCGGGTGGCGTAGAGCGCGGTGAGCAGGGCGGTGAGGCCGGCGGCGATCAGGACGATCCAGCCGGCCGTCTGCGGGACGGCGGACGCGGGGCCGAGGCCGCGGGTGAGCGCCTCGCCGTGGGCGGCGTGCTCGGCGGCGGAGAGGACCGCTTCCTTGGAGAAGAAGCCGGAGAGCGGGGGCAGGCCGACCAGGGCGGCGAGGCCGATGCCCATCGTCCAGTAGGCGTCCGGGACGCGGTGGCGCAGGCCGGGCATGCGGGACATCGCGGAGATCGAGTTGGTGTGCGCGGCGTGGATGACCACGCCGGCGGCGAGGAACAGCAGGGCCTTGAAGACGCCGTGGCTGACCAGGTGGAAGACGGCGGCGTCGCGGTCGCCGGAGGCCAGCGCCCCGGCCATGTAGCCGAGCTGGCCGACGGTGGAGTAGGCGAGCACGCGCTTGAGGTCGTCCTGGGCGAGGGCGCACAGCGCGGAGCCGATCATGGTGATCGCGGCCATGACGGCCAGCACGGTGAGTGCGGCGCCGGAGAGCAGGAAGACCGGCATCAGCCGGGCGACCAGGTAGATGCCGGCGGCGACCATGGTGGCGGCGTGGATGAGCGCGGAGACCGGGGTGGGGCCGGCCATCGCGTCGGGGAGCCAGGTGTGCAGCGGGAACTGTGCGCTCTTGCCGGCGACGCCGGCGAGCAGCAGCAGGGCGATCAGGGTGGGGTGGCCGAGCCGGCCCTGGGCGGCGGCCGCGAGCACGTCGTTGATCCGGAAGCTGTGCGCGTCCGCGCCGAGCAGGAAGAGGCCGAACAGGAACGGCACGTCGCCGAGCTTGGTGACCAGGAAGGCCTTGAGCGAGGCGGAGCGGGCGTCCTCGGTCTCCCAGTGGTGGCCGATCAGGAAGTACGAGCAGATGCCCATGACCTCCCAGCCGACGAGCAGCACGATGAGGTCGCCCGAGTAGACCACCAGGAACATCGCGGCGGTGAAGAGCGAGACCAGCGCGGCGTACGAGGGGTAGCGCGGGTCGTCCTTGAGGTAGGCGGTGGAGTACACCTGCACGCAGGTGGCGACCAGGCCGACCAGGACGGCGATCAGCAGGCTGAAGCCGTCGATGTGCAGGGCGAGCGCGATGTCGGGGCCGCCGGTGGGGGTGAGCCTGGTGGCGGCGTCCAGGGTGCGGCCTGTCCCGAGTTGGAGGGCGACGACCAGCGCGAGCACCGCGGAGGTGGCGACCGGCAGGACGGCCAGCGGGCGGGCGAGCGCGGGGAAGCGCCGTCCGGTGGCGAGGGTGGCGGCCGCGCCGAGCGCGGGCAGGGCGGGGACGAGGACGGGCAGGGCGAGGTTCATGCGGCCTGGCCCCCCGGGGCGGTGACGGCGGTCGGTGCGGCGGTGTCCGGGGCGGCCTCGGACGGGTCGCCGAGGGCGGTGATCCGGTCGACGTCCGCGGTGCCGCGGGTCCGGAAGACCAGCAGCACGATCGCGAGGCCGAGGCCGATCTCGGCGGCGGCGACCGTGATGGTGAACAGGGTGAGCGCCTGCCCGGCGTGCAGCGCGTCGCGCAGCCAGGCGTCGAAGGCGACCAGGTTGAGGTTGACGGCGTTGAGCATCAGCTCGACGGACATCAGCACCAGGACGACGTTGCGCCGGGCGAGCACGCCGTAGACGCCGACGCTGAAGAGCAGCGCGGCGAGGACGGCTGGGTAGACGAGGTGCATCGGCGGTCAGCGCTCCTGCGCGGTCGTGGTGGGGCGGCCGACGGGCTTGCCGGCCCGGACCCGGCCGGCCCGCGGCCCGGGCACCCGGCCCCCGCTGCTGCGGGAGAGCACGATGGCGCCGACCAGCGCGGCCAGCAGCAGCACGGACAGTGCCTCGAAGGGCAGCACCCAGTGGCGGAACAGGAACTCGCCGGTCGCCCGGGTGGAGCCGCCGCCGGCGGTCAGGTCGATCCAGCTGGACCGGAAGCCGTCGGCGACCAGGGTGACCAGGGTGCCGGCGGAGGCCAGGGCGACGGCCAGCGCGGCCCAGCGGTTGCCGGAGTCGGCGTCCGGGGAGCGGCCGATCGGCGCCCGGGTGAGCATCAGGCCGAAGAGCACCAGGACGACCACCGAGCCGAGGTAGATCAGCACCTGGACCCAGGCGATGAACTCGGCGGTGAGCAGCAGGAACTCCACGGCGAGGCCGCCCAGTGCGACGACCAGCCAGAGCGCGGCGTGCACCAGCTGCCGGGTGGTCACCGTCAGCACGGCGGCGCCGAGCACGGCGATGCCGACCAGCAGGAAGACGATCTCCGCCCCGGTGGGCGAGAGGAAGGAGCGGGCGGCGGGCGCGAGCGGGCCGGCCGCGGCCAGCAGGGTGCCGGTCATGCGTCCTCACCGCTCTCGGCGGCGGCCGCGGCCGCCATCTTGTCGGCCGCCTTGCGGGCGGTCGCGATCTCCTTGGGCTCCTCGGCGGCGGGGTCGAGGGCGGGCGGCGCGGGCACCGTCCACATCCACTCGCGCAGCCGGTCCCGCTCGTGGGTGAGCTCCAGGATGTCGGTCTCCGCGTACTCGAACTCCGGCGACCAGAACAGCGCGTCGAACGGGCAGACCTCGATGCAGATGCCGCAGTACATGCAGAGCGAGAAGTCGATCGCGAAGCGGTCGAGCACGTTGCGGGTGCGGGCGCGGGCGTTCGGGTCGGCGGCGGGCAGCGTCTCCTTGTGGGAGTCGATGTAGATGCACCAGTCCGGGCACTCGCGGGCGCAGAGCATGCAGACCGTGCAGTTCTCCTCCAGCAGCGCGATGACGCCGCGGGAGCGCGGCGGCAGCACGGGCTGCACGTCGGGGTACTGCGCGGTGACGCTCTTGCGCGTCATGGTGCGCAGGGTGACGGCGAGGCCCTTGGCCAGGCCGGTACCTGGGATGTTCATCAGGAGATCGCCACCTTGACGATGCCGGTGAGGGCCAGCTGGACGAGCGCGAGCGGGATCAGCACCGTCCACGCGAAGCGCATCAGCTGGTCCTCGCGCAGCCGGGGGTAGGTGACCCGGAGCCAGATCACCACGAAGGCCAGCGCGAAGGTCTTGAGCAGGGTCCACAGCCAGCCGAGCGAGTCGGGCATCGGCCCGTGCCAGCCGCCGAGGAAGAGCACCGTGGTCAGGCCGGAGACCACCAGGATGCCCGCGTACTCCGAGAGCAGGAACAGGGCGAAGCGCAGGCCGGTGTACTCAGTGTACGCGCCGAAGATGATCTCCGAGTCGGCGACCGGCATGTCGAACGGCGGCCGCTGGAGCTCGGCCAGGCCCGCCGTGAAGAAGACGAAGGCGCCGATCGCCTGCCACGGGATCCACCACCAGTGGAAGGCCTCGACGATGCCGGGCAGCGCCACCGTGCCGGCGGCCATCGCCACCGAGGCGGCCGCGAGCAGCATCGGCAGCTCGTACGACATCAGCTGGGCGGCCGTGCGCAGGCCGCCGAGCAGCGAGAACTTGTTGGCCGACGCCCAGCCGGCCATCAGCGAGCCGAGCACGCCGATGCCCATCACGGACAGCACGAAGAAGATGCCGGCGTCGATCGCCTGGCCGACGAAGCCGTTCGGGCCGACCGGGATCACCAGCAGCACGACCAGGTACGGCAGCAGCGCGACCGCGGGTGCCAGCTGGAAGACCCGCCGGTCGGCGCCGGCCGGCACGACGTCCTCCTTCTGCGCGAACTTGACGCCGTCGGCGACCAGCTGCGCCCAGCCGTGGAAGCCGCCCGCGTACATCGGGCCGAGGCGGCCCTGCATGTGGGCCATCACCTTGTGCTCGGTCTGCCCGATGACCAGCGGCAGGACCAGGAAGACCGCCAGGGTGGCGAGGCAGCGCAGCAGCGTGTCGATCAGGTTCACGCGCTGTCTCCGTCCTGGGTGGGGGGTTCGGTGGTCCCGGGCCGCTCGGGGGTCTCGGGCTGCTCCGGTTGCTCCGACTGCTCGGGGGTCTCGGGCCGCTCCGGGACCTGGGGGGTCTCGGCTGGCTCCGCGGGCCCGGTCGCTTCCGCGGGCCCCGGGGCGGGCGGTTGCGGGGTGTCGTGCGCGGGGACGGGCGTGTGCCAGGGCGCGTCCGCGGACTGGGTGCGCGCGGTGCGCCGCGGGCGCTCCTCGGCCGGGGCGGCCGGAGCCTCCGGCGCCGCGGCCCCGGTATCGGCGGCCGGCCGGTCGGTGGCCGGCTGCTCCGGGGTCTGGCTGACCGAGCCGGCGCTCACGCTGCGGGTCCGGCGCGGCCGGTCGGCGCGCACGGGTGCGGCCTCCCCGGCCGGGGCGGCGCCCTCGGCGGCTGCTTCGGCGGCTCCCTCGGCGGTCTGGCTGACCGAGCCCTCGCTGATCGAGCGCGTCCGGCGGGGCCGGTCGGCGCGCACCGCGGCGCCCTCGGCCGCGGCACCGGCCGCG